>CAZATR010000016.1:0-25667 GCA_964488035.1 uncultured Natronomonas sp. | reverse complement strand
CCTCGGCGGTCTCGTCCAGCAGGGCGCGGCCCTCGCCGGTGACGGTGCGGCCGCGGCCCTCCCGGGTCTGGACGTAGCCGGCCTCCTCGAGCTGCTGGAGGGCGGTCCGGACGATGTTCCCGGAGCCGTCGGTCTTGTGCTGGGGGCGGACGCGGTACCGGGTGGAGCCGTTCGTCGAAGAACCGTAGGTGGTCCGGAGGCGCTGGACGCCGATGGGGCCGTCGTCGGCGACCTTCCGGAGGAGGCTCGCGGCCCGTCGGGTCCAGAAGTCCGCCTGCTCGGGCGGGAGCTCGCGGCCGTGCCCGGTCTTTGCGTACTCGATCCACTCCGGTTCCTCGAGTTCGTCGGCGATCTCGTCGGCGACCGCCTCGATGAGGTCCTCGGCGGGCACGTCGTAGAGCGTCGTCATTACAGTCGGATTCCCGGCGGCCGCGTTTAACGCTGTTGGTATCACCCGACTCCGGGGCGAGAGGGGCTCACACGCGGTCGACGCCGAGGGCGGAGACGACGCCGCCGCCGACGAGCGTCGGGAGCCAGTAGATGGCGCCGCGGTGGATGACGACGGCCGCGGCGGCGGTGGCGGCGCTGATCCCCGCCAGCGGGACGAGCAGCGCGACGAGGACGGCCTCGATGCCGCCGAGGCCGCCCGGCAGCGGGGTCACGCCGGCGATGGCGCCGACGGGGACGGCGACGAGGACGGCGGCGACCGGGGCGACGACGCCGATGGCGTACAGCGCCAGCCACAGTGCGGTGGCCTGCGCCAGCCAGCCGAGCGTCGAGAACCCGACGGCCAAAAGCAGGGTGCGTCGGTCGGTTCCGACGACCTCGATGGCGCGGAAGAAGCCGTCGATCCGGCTCGCGACGGCGGTCCGGGTCGGTGCCTCCAGCCGCGGGACGGCGCGGCCGACGGCGCGGGCCAGCGGCGCGACGGCGCCGACGAGTGCGGTCTCGAGGCGGGCGCGGGACCGCCACGCGACGTAGCCCGCGATGGGGAACGTTATCGCCAGGACGACGACGGCGGCGGCCGCCCACTGGAGGCGGTCGCCGACGGCGACGGTCACCGAGACGTACGTCACGCCGACGAGGCCGATGGCCGTCGACGGCACGAAGTTCAGCGAGTCGGCGCTGGCGATGGCGGCCAGCGCGGTCTCGTACTCGGTGCTCGCCGACTCGGCGATGAGCAGCGCGCTGACGGGTTCGCCGCCGGCCTGTCCGAACGGGGTGACGTTGTTGGCGAACAGCACCCCGGCGTAGACCGCCGTCGCGCGCCACGGCGAGATCGCGGCGTCGAGTGCCCCGAGGACGGTCCGGAGCGCGAGCGCCCACGCCGTCATCCAGACCGCGGCCACTACGAGGACGCCGACCGCGACGTCGGCCCGGGCCATCGAGAGCGCGGCGAGGAGCTCCTCGACCCCGACGAGGTACGCCAGGATGCCCAGCGCGACGACGGCGCCGAGGAAGCCGGCGAGCGTCGCCCGGCGGTCGAGGTCCATACCGGGGCATCGGTCGTCGCCGGGTTCAAGCCACCGATGCCCATTTGCCGCCGGCGGGCGAGGGGCACGTATGGACGAACGGGCGGCGCTGGCACTGGTCGGCGACCGCGTCGCGGCGGCCGGCGACGACGCCGCGGTGGTCGACGGCCTCGTCGTGACGACGGACATGCTCCACGAGCGGACGGACTTCCCGGACGGCACGACGCGCTACACGGCCGGGTGGCGCGCCGTCGCGGCGTCGCTATCCGACGTCGCCGCGATGGGCGCCGAGGCGACGGCCGCGGTCGCCGTCTACGGCGCCCCCGAGTTCGACGCCGAAGCGCTCTCGGCGTTTCTGGAGGGCTGTACGGACGTCTGTACCGCGGTCGACGCCGAGTACGTCGGCGGCGACCTCGACGGCCACGACGAGTTCACGGTGGCCACCACCGCGATCGGTGCGACCGACGAGCCGGTCCGCCGGTCGGGGGCCGACACCGGCGAGGCCGTTTGCGTGACCGGCACGCTGGGCCGGAGCGCGGCCGCCGTCCGGCTGTTCGAGCACGGCGACCACGAGCGGGCCAACGACCTGTTCCGGTTCGAACCGCGGGTCGCGGCCGGCCGGGCCGCCGCCCCGCGGGCCTCGGCGATGATCGACTCCAGCGACGGGCTGGCGCGGTCGCTCCACCGGCTCGCCGCGGCGAGCGACTGCGGGTTCGACGTCGACGTCGACGCCCTTCCGGTCGATCCGGCCGTCGACGCCGTCGGCGAGGACGCGGCGGACCGGCGGGAGCTCGCGGTCCACTTCGGGGAGGACTTCGAGCTGGTGTTCACCGTTCCGGAGCGGGCACTGCCGGCGGTCCGCGACGCCGCACCGGTCGAGGTGACCCGGATCGGGTACGTGACGGAGGAGGACGTCCGGATGGACGACGAGCCGCTCCCGGACCGGGGCTACACACACTGACTGACGCCACACGGTGGCGTGGCGTCAGACGCCGAGGATCTCGATCGGGACCGGGGTGAAGCAGAGCAGCCCGAGGAGGAAGGTGAGCGCGCCGAGGGCCCTCCGCTTGTCGTCCAGCGGGTCGTCGAAGATGGGGGTCGTCGGGCCGACGTAGGCCAGGCCCAGGGCGACGAGGCCCCAGAACGTCCAGAGGAACGGGGCGTTCGCGGAGACGTCACGGAACAGGTAGAGGTAGCCGGCAAGCGAGAACAGCGCGGCGGGGACGAGCGCCGCGACGGTGCGGGCGCGCTCGCCGAGCATCGCGCGGACGATGTGGCCGCCGTCGAGTTGCCCGACGGGGATGAGGTTCAGGAACGTGACGAACAGCCCGACCCAGGCCCCGAAGATGACGGGGCTGGCGGCCACCTCGGGGTCGGCGTAGGTGAGCCGTTCGCCGGTGGCCCACGCGAGGAACTCCAATAGCGGCGGGTAGCCGAGTTCGATCCGGACGGCGTTCTCGCTCTGGAGGACGTCGTCGGGGACCGCGACGGGGTCGAGGTGCAGCCCGACGACGGCGACCCCGACCGCCGCGACGAGCCCCGCGAGCGGGCCCGCGACGCCGATGTCGAACAGCGCCTTCCGGTTGGGGATTCGGCCCTTCATCTTGATGACGGCGCCGAAGGTCCCGATGTACGTGGGCACGGGGATGAAGTACGGGAGGCTCGCCTCGACGTCGTGGTACCGCGACAGCACGTAGTGGCCGAGCTCGTGGACGCCGAGCACCCCGAGGACGGCGATGGCGAACGGCCAGCCCGCCAGCAGATCCAGCGGGCCGTCGACGGGCTGGTAGTACCAGATCGTGCCGGCGTACAGCGTCGTCAGCACGGTCGCGACGAACGTCGCCACGTTGGTCCATGGGACGCCGTCCACGCCGACGTTCCGGGGCGTCGCGACCAGCGCCTGGCGTCGCCGCGGGACGTCGACGCCCGTGATCGGGTCCTCGTCGACGTCCTCGACGACGTCGAGTCTGACCTCGTAGCCGTACTCCCGGAACAGCGGCCACAGCTCCTGCTCGAGCCGCCGGTACTCGGTCCGCGGCTGGCCGTAGTACCGGAGCGCCCCGTCGTCGGTCTCCTCGACGTCGGTGACGTGGAACGAGGGGAGTAGCGCCTCCGGCGGCGGGCCGTCGCGGTCCGGTGCCGGGTCGGCGGGACTCATTACGGCCGAGAAGGGGAGTCGCGGGGATAAATCCCGTGACACGGGCGGGGGTTACTGGAACGGTGGGTCGTGGAACGGCGGGGAGCGTCGTCGGGCGACGGCGGACGTGGAGCAGCGAGTGGGTTCGCGGAACGGGGCGCGGTCAGGCCCGCGAGACGCGCCAGGTGGTCGCGGACGTGTAGGACCACTTCTCGATGTCGAGGTCGGCCGCGGAGTCCCGGAGCTTGACCATCAGGGCACCGATCTCCTTGGGGGAGAGGCCCACGTCGTCGGCGATGAACTTGCTCTTGACGTAGACCTCGCCGTCCTCGGCGCGCTGGCGGAGGTACGAGCGGAGTCGGTGTTCCTTGCTGTCGGTGGAGGGTTTCGTGGTTGCGCTCATGACTGACACCGTGCCCTGTCGTATCCCCCCGACGAGCATATAAAGGGGTGAAGCTTCGGGTAGCTTCGGTCGATTTCGTCGTGAATGGAGGAAAAACGCACGTTTCACGACTCCCTCAGATTCCGTTAGACGTTTTATCGACCGTTTTCGTGTTTTTCTGTCGGGAATATTTCCAGGGATAATGCCACGCCGGGGCGGGCGCCAGCGCGCCGACCTGCGGCAACAAACTCCGGTTTCTGGGGTCGCCGGGGCGGCCGCGCGTCACTCGCGCTCGTGGACCCAGAAGGTCTCGGCCTCGGTGACCTCCTTCTTGAACAGCGGGACCTCGTCCTTGAGTCGGTCGATGCCGTCCTCGACGGTCTCGAACGCCTCGCGGCGGTGGCCGGCCAGCACCACGACGAAGACGATGTCCTCGCCGGCGTCGACCCGGCCGGTCCGGTGGTGGAGCCTGACGTCGATGACGCCGTCACGGTCCTCGAGTTCGCTCTCGATGGTTCCCATCGTGCGGTCGGCGACGTCGTCGTACTTCTCGAACTCGAGGTACCGGGTCGGGTCGTCGTCCGCACCGTCCTTCGCGCGCACGCGGCCGGTGAAGGTCGCGATGGCGCCGGCGCGGTCCGCCGACGCCGACCGTTTGACCGCGGCGACGAGTGATTCGAGCGTCTCGAACGGCTCGGCCGCCTCGATCACCGAGCGCGCGGCCTCGACGTCAAGCCCGTCTGCCGTCGGGGCGTGGACGGCCGCCGCGTCGACGGGTCCACCGACCGAGATCCGTGGCGCCTCGAGGTCGGGTTCCCCGACCACGGCGGCGTAGGCGTGGTCCGGCGCGAGCCGGTCGAGCGCCTCACGGACCGACATGGCGTCCCCGTCGGCCCGCCAGCCGTCCTCGAGGTCGTACCGGGTGTCGGCGCTGGCGAGCGCGGCCACGCCGCCGTCGCCCGCCCTGGTCCGATCGGTCCGGACGACGCCGACCCGGCCCGCCAGCGCCGGGAGCAGCCGGTCGATGCCCGCCGCGGCGTCCTCGCCGACCACAGCGAAGACCTGCATACGTCCTCCGAGCGGCTGCTCGGGCTTGTAGGTGTCGGCGCGCTTGACAACCCTTAAGAGCGCAACAGGGCAACCGTGGGGCAATGAGGATCGTCGTCTCCATCGGCGGGAGCGTGCTCGCACCGGACCTGGCGGCCGAGCGAGTGGCGGCCCACGCCGAGGTCATCGACGGGCTGGTCGCCGACGGTCACTCGGTCGCCGTCGTGGTCGGCGGCGGGGCGGAGGCCCGCCGGTACATCGAGACCGCCCGGGAGCTGGGGGCGACGGAGTACGACCTCGACGCCATCGGCATCGACGTCACGCGGCTGAACGCCCGCCTGCTGGTGGCCGCACTCGACGCCGACGCCGCCCCCGAGCCGGCCGAGAGCCACGAGGAAGCCCGGGCCGCGATTCGGCGCGGCGAGACGGCGGTGATGGGCGGGACCGTCCCAGGCCACACGACCGACGCCGTCTCGGCGCTGCTTGCCGAGACGCTTTCCGCCGACCGCCTGATCTACGCGACGAGCGTCGACGGCGTGTACTCCGCCGACCCCAACGAGGACGACGCCGCCGAGCGCCACGATCTGCTCACGCCCGGCGAGCTCGTCGACGTCATCGCCTCCATCGAGACCGCCGCCGGCTCGAAGGCCCCGGTCGACCTCCTGGCGGCGAAGGTCATCGAGCGGTCCGGGCTGCGCGCGGTCGTGCTCGACGGGACCGAGCCGTCGCGCGTCGCCGACGCCGTCGCCGGACAGGTCGACGGCACCGACGTGGTCCCCGATGAGTGACCCCTACACGGTCGGGACCGGCGAACGGCGCGCCTTCTGGGCGGACGCGGTCGCCGACGAGATCCTGGCCCGCGACCCGGCGGACCCGATCATCGTCAAGGGCGGCGTCTCGCCGTCCGGCGTCCCGCACCTCGGCCACTTCAACGAGATCATGCGTGGCTACTACGTCGCCGAGGCGCTGCGGGACCGGGGCCGGGAGGTCCGGCAGGTGTTCACGACGGACGACCGGGACCGGCTCCGGGCGCTGCCCCGCACGCTTGCGGATCTGGAGTGGAACGTCGTGGGCCTCGACGAGATCGACGCCGGCGCGCTCGGCCGGAACCTCGGCCGGCCCTACACCGACGTCCCCGACCCGTTCGGCTGCTGTGACTCCTACGGCGCCCACTTCACCGAACTGCTGGAGCGGGCGGCCGACGCCGTCGACGTCCCCATCGACGTCGTCTCCAACACCGACCTGTACGAGAGCGGCAGGTTCGACGCCCAGATCCGCCACGTCCTCGAGCACCGCGACACCGCCCGCCGGGTGCTCGCCGAGTTCCAGGACAAGGTCGACGGCGACTACGTCCCGTTCTTCGCGCGGTGTCACGAGTGCGGCCACCTCACCGAGACCGTCACCGCCGTCGACCTCGAGGCGGGCACGGTCGACTACGTCTGCGAGGACATCGCGGCCGGCGACGACGTCATCGAGGGCTGCGGCCACGCCGGGACCGCGACGTTCCGGGAGGGCAAGCTCCCATGGCGGCTCGAGTGGCCCGCCCAGTGGGACGCCCTCGACGTCGACTTCGAACCGTTCGGCAAGGACCACGCGGAGGGCTCCTGGCCGTCCGGCGAGACCATCGCCCGGGAGCTGTTCGACCACGAGCCGCCGGTCCCGATGGTCTACGAGTGGTTCACGCTCAACGGCGCGGCGCTGTCGTCGTCGTCCGGCAACCTCATCACCGTCGACGAGGTCCTGGAGCTGCTGGAGGTCGAGGTCCTCCGGTACTTCTTCACGAAGAACCCCTCGAAGCAGCGGGACTTCGACGTCGACTCGATCGACCGGCTCGTCGACGAGTTCGACGCCTTCGAGGCCCTCTACTACGGGGCCCGCGAGGCCGAGGCGCTCGAGGTAGAGCGCGCCGAGCGGGCCTACCCGATGGTCGTCGACGAGGTCGCTCCCGACCGCCCGATCCGGATCCCGTACACCTTCGCGGCCGTCCTCGGGATGACCGACAACCGCGAACTGCGCGTGGAGATGGCGCGCCGCTCCGGCCACGTCCCGCCCGACGCCGCCGACGCGGAGATCGACGCGGCGCTGGGGCGGGTCGAGAAGGCCCGCGCGTGGGCCGAGCGGACGGACAACGAGTTCAACTACCGGCTGGCCGCCGAACTGCCGGCCGTCGACGTCGACGCCGACACCGCCGCGGCCCTCGAGTCGCTGGCCGACTACGTCGAGGCCGAGGAGCCCGACGCCGAGACGCTCCAGGGCGAGATCTACGAGACGGCCAAGCGCCACGACGTCCCGGTCGGCGCGTTCTTCGAGGCCGGCTACCGGCTGTTCCTCGACGAGGCGGACGGCCCGCGGCTCGGCCCCTTCCTCGCGCCGATGGACACCGAGTTCGTCGTGCGGCGACTCCGCCGGGAGGGCTGACGCCACCGGACGGAGCGCCAACTCACGCCCCGACGGACCCGTGCCGATCGACGCCACCGGACGGAACGACTTTTGAAGGCCCGAGCCCGAACGAGGAACAATGAGACCCCTGCTGTGGATCCTCCTCGGGATCCTGCTGTACACCGCGGTCGCGATGGCGCTGAACGCCCGCGGGCTCCTCCCGTCGTCGCTCCGCGTCGCCGGCCCGATCCTCACCGTCCACACCGAGCGCGGCAAGGCCTTCCTCGAACGGCTGGCCGCGCCGCGGCGGTTCTGGCGGGCCTGGGGCAACTTCGGCGTCGGCCTCGCGGTCGTCATCATGGTCGGGTCGTTCTTCGGCGTGCTGCTGTCGGCCGTGACGGCGCTGATGGATCCCGGCGCCGTCGGCGGAATCACGCGCCCGCAGGACGCCCTGGTCATCCCCGGCGTCAACCGGTTTCTCCCGTGGGCCGCCGCCCTGGACATCCTCGTCGGCCTCCTCGTGGGGCTGGTCGTCCACGAGGGCGGCCACGGGCTGCTCTGCCGCGTCGAGGACATCGAGATCGACTCGATGGGCGTCGCGCTGCTGGCGTTCCTCCCGCTCGGCGCCTTCGTCCAGCCCGACGAGGCGAGCCAGGAGCGCGCCGACCGCGGCGGCAAGACCCGGATGTTCGCCGCCGGCGTGACGAACAACTTCCTCGTCACCCTCGTGTCGTTCGGCCTCCTGTTCCTGCTGGTCGGGAGCCTAGTCACCGTCGTCGCCGGCGTCCCGGTCGGCGGCGCCCTCCCCGGGTCGCCCGCCCAGGAGGCCGGCCTCGAGCGCGGCGACGTCATCACGTCGGTCGACGGACAGCCGGTCCAGGACGAGGACTCGTTCGAGGCCGCGCTGGCCGACGCCGACCGGGAGGTGACCGTCGGCCGGCAGGACGGCGGCGCGGTCACGGTGGATCGCCGCCTGCTCGTGACGCGCGCCGTCGTCGACGCCCCGCTGGACACCGGCACCGAGGTCCGGGGAGTCGACGGCGAGCCGGTCCACACCGAGTCCGGGTTCGACGCCGCCCTCGACGGTAGGGAGGTGGTCCGGCTCGAGACCGGCAACGACACGGTCCGGTTCCCCGTCGGCGTCTTCGTCAGCAGCGTCCCCCAGGACGGCCCGCTCGGCCGCACCGACGCGCCCGACACCCCGATGCTCGTCGCGAGCGTCGACGGCGAGCCGACGCCGACGCCGGAGGCGCTGGCCGCCGTCCTCGCGAACCGGTCGGCCGACGACACGGTCGAGGTGGTCGCCTACCACGGCACCGGCACCGACCCATGGGGCGGCGAGCGCCACGTCTACGAGGTGACCCTGGACGACAACACCCGGACCGGCGGCGGCTTCCTCGGCGTCGCCGGCCTCCAGGAGGGCACGAGCGGCGTCGTCGTCGACGACTTCGGCATCGACACCTACCCGGCCGACCGGTACCACGCGTTCCTCGGCGGCGGTGGCTGGGGCGAGGACCCCGTCTCGACGTTCATCTACCGCGTGTACGTCCTGCTGTTGCTCCCGTTCGCCAGCGTGATCCAGCCGACGCTCGGCTACAACTTCGCCGGCTTCAACGGCTTCGTCGCCGACTTCTACGCCGTCTCCGGGCCGCTCGGCGCCGGCGCCGTCTTCGGGCTGGCGAACGTGCTGTTCTGGACCGGCTGGGTCAACGTCAACCTGGGACTGTTCAACTGCATCCCCTCGTACCCCCTCGACGGCGGCCACATCCTCCGGGCTTGCGTCGAGGCGACCCTCGCCCGGCTCCCGGTCGACCCCGACCCGGTGGTTGCGACCGTCGTCACCACGGCCATCAGCGCGTCGATGATCCTCAGCCTGCTCGGGCTGTTGTTCCTGCCGCAGCTGTTGGCCTGAGCGGGGTCGTTGCCGGGGTGGACGTGAGCCGATCGGCTGAGGAGGACAGCGAGTCGATCCGAGGAACGTGAGAGGAGCGCCGCGGGCGGTCAGGGAACGGAGACGCGCCAGGTCGGGTCCGGGGCGGCGGACTGCGGGTCCAGCGTGAGCCCCGGGGCGCGGTCGGAGAGCCGGACGAGCAGCGTCCGGACCTCGTCCCGGGAGCGCCCGACCTCCTCGGCGACGGCGGCGGGCGTGACGTAGAGGTCGCCGTCGGCGCGCTGGGCTTCGGCGCGGAGGAACCGGGCGAGGCGTCGGGCCGTCCGCGAGGGGTAGGCCGACGCCGCGGGGACGGTGCGCATCAGTTCGGGGTGTGACCGTGTCCGACGACGGCACAGACGACGTTCACGAGCAGCGCGCCGCCGACGGCGCCCAGGTGCTGGCTGGCGACCCCGGTGAACAGGCTCGCGACCAGGACCAGCGGCATGAGGGCCGCCGACCAGAACGCGAGGGCCCGGACGCCGCTGAGGACGCCGCCGACGGTTCTCTCGATGACACGGGACAGACCGAACGTGGGTGGGCTTGGGTTCGCAGTGGACATTGGGGCGCTCCGTACGTCAACCGATGGACCCACACCCTCATATAAACGCCAGAGCCTTGGGATGAATTCGCTCCGTTTTCGCCGTTCCCGCCGTTTTTCACCACCTTCACCCTGATTTTACGACGTGTTCAGAGACGTTCAAAACTTTTATAGAACGATCAGAACCGTTAGTTCCGGCCTACGTTACGGTCGCGGCCACGTCCGGGGAGCCAGCCATCGGCGGGGGAGAACCACCGGTCGTGCCTCGAACCGGGGTCGGCCCGGCAGCCGTGCGCGCCAGCGCGCGCCACCGTTCGACTGCCGATCGGCCCCGGCTCGAACGCATAAACGCCATAACCTGGCGGCTCGAAGCGGGATGCATGGACCGACGCAGACCGCCGGGGACGGAGGAAGGCTGGTATGCCCTCCACGACTTCCGGCGCATCGACTGGGACGCGTGGCGCGACGCCCCCGCGCGGGAGCGGGAGCGCGCCGTCGGGGAGGGCGTGGAGTACCTGCGGGCCCACGAGGCCGTCGAGGACGCCGACGAGGGCGGCTCGGCCGTCTTCTCCATCGTGGGCCACGACGCCGACCTGCTCGTCCTGCATCTCCGACCGACGCTGGAGCACCTCGACCGGGCCCAGCGGCGCTTCGAGGCGACCGCCCTCGCCGGGGTCACGGAACCGGCGACCTCCTTCGTCTCGGTGACGGAGGTCTCGGGCTACATGCACGAGGAGCTGATGGACGGCATCGAGGACGTCGAGGACCGGGGGATGCGCAACTACATGAACCAGCGGATCTACCCGGAGATCCCCGACGCGGCCCACGTCTGCTTCTACCCGATGGACAAGCGCCGCGGCGAGACGGACAACTGGTACGACCTCCCGTTCGAGGAGCGCGCCGACCACATGGAGACCCACGGCGAGGTCGGCCGCGAGTACGCCGACCGCGTGCGACAGATCATCACCGGCAGCATCGGGCTGGACGACCACGAGTGGGGCGTGACGCTGTTCGCCGACGACCCGACCGACATCAAGGAGCTACTCTACGAGATGCGGTTCGACCCCTCCTCCTCGCGGTTCGCGGAGTTCGGGCGCTTCCACGTCGGCCGTCGGTTCCCGCCGGCGGACCTCGGCGCGCTGCTGGCCGGCGAGGCGGTCCCCACCGACGAGGCGCTCCCCGGCGACACGCTCGATGGGGCCGGGAGTTCGTCGGTCGCGACGCCGTCGGCAGGCGGGGACGCAACGGGGATGGCGAACGGCAGCGGGGGTGACCGCGACACCGACGACGGCCACCCCGAACCCGACGACGGTGACGGCACCGGCGAGGGGTCCGGTGGCGGGCGTCCGGACACCGAGCCGGCCCACGAACCGGTCGAGGCGGAAACGTTCGTCCGGCGTGCGGGAACGTACGGCGTCGACGTCGCCGAGAACGGGGCCGGCTACGGGCTGCTGTTCGAGACCGACGCCGACCCCGACGCGGTCGCCGAGGAGGTCGAGGGCCTCCGGGCGAACTTCGACCACTACGACACCCACGTCGAGACGGTCGTCCGGTCGGACGACAGTACGACGGTCGTCGCCTCGCTGTGGGCCAACGAGCGCGCCGCCAACACCGCCTCCGGCTTCCTCGCGGACCTGCCGGGCGTCGGCCACGGCGTCGGCGCCGACCTCGACGACCACGGCGGCGGGAACGGGGGAGACGCGGACGACGACGCCGGCGTCGAGTCCGAGGGGACGGCGGGCCGCCCGGAGCCGCCGCAGCCGGACGAGATCCCCCACGAGGGGATCGAGCCGCGGGAGTTCCAGCGGCTCGTCCACCGGTTCGGCGTCGACCCCGACGAACACCCGGATGCCGCCTACGCGCTCCTGTTCAAGTCGGACACCGACGCGGAGGACCTCGTCGACGAGGTCGACGACCTTCGGGGGAGCTTCGACGGCTACGACACCCACGTGCTGACCACGGTCCGGGCGGACTCGGGCGACACCGCGGTGATCTCCCTGTGGGCGACCGAGGACGCCGCCAACACCGCCTCCGGCTTCCTCGCGGACCTGTCGGGCTCCGGGCCCGGCCTGGGCGCCGACTTCACTGACGGCGACACGGCCGACCGTGACGAAACCAGTGACGACGGGAGTGAGGCCCGCGGATCCGATGGAGCCGAGGCGACCGGCGCCGGTCCGGACGCGGAGATCCGCGACGAACTGGCCGACCTCGGCGTGTACGGCGGCCAGCCCCACGGCGAGGGCGTTTTCGCGCTGGTCCTGTACTCCGAGGCCGACCCGGCGGTGCTCGACGCGGAGCTCGCGGAGCTGACGGACCGCTTCGAGCAGCACGACGACCACGTCACCTCGGCGGTGTACACCGACGAGGCCGACGGGGACCGGTCGGCCGTCGTCTCCATCTGGGACTCGGCGGACACCGCCGACGAAGCCGCCGAGTACCTCGCCGACCTCCCCGGCATCGTGGGCCGCGCCGGGGAGGCCGACAGCGGGTTCGGGACGATGGGGATGTTCTACACCGTCAAGCCCGAGCACCGCGAGGACTTCCTCGAGACCTTCGAGGAGGTCGGCGAGGCGCTCGCCGAGATGGAGGGCCACCGCGACACCCGCCTCCTCGTGAACCGCGAGGACGAAAACGACATGTTCATCGCCAGCCAGTGGCGCGCCAAGGACGACGCGATGGCGTTCTTCCGCTCGGAGGCGTTCCGCGAGACCGTCGAGTGGGGCCGGGAGATCCTCGACGACCGGCCGCGACACGTCTTCCTGGCCTGAACGAGCGGTCCGGCGGCCGGGCAGCTCGTCGTCATTGAACGGCGTACGAACGCGTCGGATGGGGTCAGTAGAACGCGATCGGCTTGCCGGGCGCGTCGTCGGTCGAGACCTTCTCGTGGGCGTCCCGGAAGTCCTCACCGCGGATCTCGGTGCGGCCGTCGCGGATGGCGAACATGCCGGCCTCCGTCGCGAGGCTCTCCAGCTCCGCCCCGGAGAAGCCGTCGGTGTCGGCGGCGATCGACGCGAGGTCGACGTCGGCGGCGAGGTTCATCCGGTCGGTGTGGATCTCAAGGATGCGCTCGCGGCCCGCCTCGTCGGGCTTCGGGACCTCGATGAGCCGGTCGAACCGGCCCGGGCGGAGGATGGCGCGGTCCAGCATGTCGAAGCGGTTCGTCGCGGCGATGATCGAGATGTCGCCGCGCAGGTCGAAGCCGTCCATCTCCGAGAGCAGCTGCATCATCGTCCGCTGGACCTCGGCGTCGCCGGACGTCTTCGACTCGGTGCGCTTCGAGGCGATGGCGTCGATCTCGTCGACGAAGATGATGGCGGGCTCCCGTTCGGCCGCCAGCTCGAACAGGTCCCGGACCAGCCGGGCGCCCTCACCGATGAACTTCTGGACGAGCTCGGAGCCGGCCATCTTGATGAACGTCGCGTCGGTCCGGTTGGCGACCGCCTTCGCCAGCATCGTCTTCCCCGTACCCGGCGGCCCGTGCAACAGGACGCCGGTCGGGGGTTCGATCCCGACCGTCTCGAACTTCTCGGGGTTCGTCAGCGGGTCCTCGACGGCCTCCCGGACCTCCCGGATCTGGTCGTCGAGGCCGCCGATGTCCGCGTAGGTCACGCCCGGCTTCTCGGAGATCTCCATCGCCTGCGCGCGGGCGTCGGTCTCGGCGTCCAGCACCGTCTGGATCGCGAAGGAGTCGTTGATCGCGACCCGGTCGCCGGCCTCGAGTTCGTCGTGCAGCCGCGGGGAGACGTCCGTCAGCACCTCCTGGTTGTTGCCGTGCTGCTTCAACAGCACCTGGTCGTCGGTCAGCTCCTCGACGGTCGCCAGGTACAGCGACGACGTCTTCAGCGCCTCGTTCTCCGCCTGGAGGTCGTCGACCTCCGCCCGGAGCTCCGACTGGCGGTCGCGGGCCGACTCCAGCTGGGCCGACAGCTCCTCGTGGACCTGGGCGACCTCGAGGTAGTGCTCGCGGAGCGCGTCGAGCCGCTCGGACTCGGACATCTCCGGGTCCAGCTCCAGCGTGGGGCGATCGGGGAGGGACGGACTATGCGACATCGATTGCCGAATCGTAGGAGGCGGAGGTTAAAAAGGGGTTTGGGTGCGGGAGACGTTTGCGGCACGCACTAACACGCCGACGGTGACGGAATCATGCCCTCCCGTCCGTCAGAAGCGGTGCTCGGAACTACAGGTTCGGCAACTCGCTCCGGGGGAATTACTTGGTGGAGGAATCGGTCGGTGTAGGTGTATTGGGTATCGGGTGATTCACCTGTTGCACCCCGAAACAAATCGACAACTTTCGAAGCCCTCGGCCGGCTCGACCCGCCGGGTCTCGCTGCGCTCCTCGGCCGTCGGCCTGCGGTGCTTGCGTCGGCCGGGCGGGACCGAGCCGGCCTCGCCCTTCGAATCCACCAGGCACCGCCCCGCGACCGCACCACACCCCTCCCCAGCCGACGCCCGCCCGTCGCTACGCTCGGGTTCGGGCTCGCCTCACGGCTCCCGTCGGTCGCCGCTCGGCACCCGAGGTCTCGCGGCGCTCGACCTCGCTTCCCTCGCGCGCAGCTTGTCGAGCGCCGCTCGCGGGGCGCTCGCGGCGGTCGACGCGCACGCGCCCTGCCTAGCATTGCCTCCGCCCGGTGGACTGAAAGGGCGAGGCCTGCGTGGCGGCCGCAGGCCGCCACGGTATAGGCGGTCGGCGGAGCCGACCGCCCGGCTGGCGCCGCAGGGGAGTTGCTGAGCGGGCCCTATCCGAGCGGCCGTCAGGCCGCGAGGATATCCCGCTCAACAACCGCGAGCCCGCCGAGGGCTTTCTACGCGGTTGATGTGGCCCAGTCGTCGCTACCACCCGAATCGCTCCATACGCACACGGCGTTCAGACGGCTCGGAACCGGGTGGCGACACGAACCGACCACGGACGAAGCCGTGCCTGATGGGGTTCGGTGGGTTACGTCGAGACGGTTTCGACCGCGCGCTTGATGGCCGCGAGTCGGTTCGTCACGCGGCCATCGGCGACGCGAGAGAGGCCCTGCGGCGAATACGTCGCCGTGTAATCGAACAGCGTATGGATCTTGGCGCGGGGGACCGACACCGGCGTGAACTCGGTTATCGTGGCGATCAGCGTCGCGTCGTCGCCCTCCCAGAAGGTGTCGGCAACCCACCCGTCGGGATCCTCGAACGTCGTGTCGATATAGCCGAGCCCGACGTACCGGTCGTCACGGTGGAAGAGCACCAGGTCGCCGGGCGCCATCTTCTCGAAGTAGGTCCGATTCGCGTCCGTGGCGTGCACGCCGTAGAGGCGAGCCGAGTCCAGGCCAGCGAGCGGGTCGGGCCGGTCGGGCTGGTCGCTCACCTCGACGGCTGTCTCGACGGTCCGGTCGTAGGCGGCGCCGTCGGCGGGCGCCAGGAAGACGTTTGTTCCACCCATGGGCCAGTGCTCTGCGCCGAGGGCGAATAGTGTTACGACCATCCGATGACCGCCGCCGCGCTAGACGCCACGAGTCCAGCAGGGACTCGTGGGTCGGTCACCCGACCGGGCCATCGCGTGCCGACGCCGGCGGCGTGGGTGCTCGACCGCTGCGTGCTTGGTATCATCGCCGGTCCGTATCGACACGGCCACGTCCCCACTCCGGGGTGAAACAGCGCCGCGAAATGGCGACTCACAGCACGGTAGTCCGGGTCCGGCCGCGAACTCACTCCTGCTGGCAGGCGTGCCCCCGCGTCGAGACCGACGAGGGGCCGGATGCATCGTCGGCGGAGACGGTCGACGCCGGACGGCGAGCGAGGCCGGGGGCTCGTTGGTCGGCCCGGCGACCGGGCTGATCGAGCTATGGCCGCGGTGTGGTCGTTCGTCGGTAGGCGTCGTAGAGGGCCGGCAGGCCGAGCGGGAGGGCGAGCACGCCGAAGGCCGCTTCCGAGGCCACGGCCAGCGACGGCCGGCGGGCCACGAGCGCGAACGCGAGGACGCCGATCGCGGCGACCGCGTAGGCGAGGGTGCTCCAGATGGGATCGTACGTCGAACAATATGCCCAACAGATGAACGTGTATGCCGGGGCGTTCCACGTCGCGGGCGTGGGCTTCGGCCAGACGAACCGGCAGTACGTCGTCAGCGCGAGCATCGCAAGCGTCGGGAGCCCGAGGAGCCACGTCGCGGGGCCGAACTGCCGGCGGTCCGCCAGCCGCTGGTAGCCCCGGAGGAACAGTGCGGGGCCACAGGCGATCCACAGCCAGATCCCGAGGGTGTAGCTGACGGGCCAGTGTTCGATCCGTGGTTGGGTGACCGGGAGGCGAGACGCGTCGGGCAGCGAGACCCACGGGAACGACGGGTCGGGGACCGGGTTCGTGACCAGGGCGACGAGACAGAGCCCGGTGCCGACGACGAGCCCGTAGATCCCGTGGGTCGTGTACGTCTCCAGCCACGCCGGGAGCGAGCGGGGCGGGCTGGCGTCCGTCGTTCGGTTCGTCGGGGGCCGGGGCATCTCAGTGGTGGTCGTGGCCGCCCGACGCTGCGTCGGCGACCGGGTCGACGGTCGCGTATTTGGTCGGTGTTTCCTCGAAGGCTCGCTTGCACCTCCGCGAACAGAAGTGGTACGTGGTGTCGTCGTGGGTCGCGGACGGTCCGGCGTCGCTGGTGGGCATCCCACAGACCGGGTCGCGGTACTGTCCGGGCGCGCCGAGGCCCCGACGGTAGACGTAGAGGAGGAACCCGGAGAGGGCGAACGCCACGAGGTTGAGGTAGAAGGTGTAGTTCAGCTCGAAGTACGTCTGTTCGGTCGCGGTCGTGCCGCCGGCGAGGTTCGGGACGATGCCGAGCGCGTCGAACAGTTGCTCCATGAGGAACCCGGTGAACGCCATCGTCACGAAGAACACGCCGAGGATGTAGGCCATCACGTGCCAGCCGTAGTATTTGCGGTAGACGTTGAGGACGGGGATGGTGATGAGGTCGGCGTAGACGAAGGCGATGACGCCGGCGAAGCTGACGCCGCCGCCCCAGAGGGCGACGGCGAAGGGGACGTTGCCCATGCTGCCGACGAAGCTGAGGACGGCGATGGCGACGCCCATGACGGCGTTCTCGGCGCTGGCAAGCAGACCGTCGCCCTGGAGGAACAGCGAGTTCCAGACCCACTGGGGGACGAAGACGATGACGAACCCCGAGATCAGAAAGCCCGCGATCACGTCCGTGTAGAGCATCGACCACTCCTTCCGGTACTGGTTGCCGACCTTGTACCAGCCACCCCACGCCGTGAGTTCCTCCCGCCAGCCCCCGGTACTGGCCGCCTCCTGGCGATAGGTCTCCATGCACCCCTCGGAGCAGAACGTCAGGGTCTCGCCACCGTCCGTGACGATCGAGTACTCGTCGTTGCCCTCCATGCCACAGGTCGGGTCCTCGGTGACGCCGTCCTCGGTGGCGCGCTCGGTCAGCTCCTCGCGCACCTGTTCGAAGCGGGCCTCGGGGAGGGTGAGGTGGACGAGGACGGCCATCACCGCGATGAGGATCACGCCGCCGAGGAGTTCGGCGAGGAGGAACTCCCAGCCGAGCAGGAGCAGGATCATGAGCCCGAGTTCGACGATGAGGTTCGTCGACGCGAACATGAACGCGAGGAAGGTCACCACGTGGGCGCCCTTCTTGAACAATCCCTTCCCGATGGCGACGGCACCGAAGCTACACCCGCTGCTCGCCGCGCCGAACAGCGTCGCCTTGACGATCCCGTCGAGGTCGCCGTCGCCGAGCACGGCCGCCATCCGGTCTTTCGAGACGTAAACCTGGACGAGACTGGTGATGACCAGGCCCATGATGATCGCCCACGCCGCCGTCCAGAGGAACCCGACGCCGATCCGGAGCGCCTCGCCCACCTGGGTGAGGAGTTCGGCCTGCATCGGTCGGTCCTACCGGTCCGATTCGAGCCGGTCACGACGCCGTTCGAACGCCTCGTCGTCGAGGTCGCCGCGGGCGTACGCGCTCCGCAGCTCCTCGACGGCGGGATCGGTCGATTCCGATCGGGTCGTCAGCGCGTTGTAGCCGAGGGAGGCAGCGCCGACGAGGAGCGCCAGGAACAGGAGCTGGACGCCCACGGCGACGAACAGCATCCAGCCCCAGGCCCCGTCACCGGCGCCCCACACGCCGTGATCCCACGTGCCGCCCATCATCGGGCCCATGCCCGCCATCCCGACGCCCAGCATCACCGCTGGAGGGAGGACGACTGCGGCGACGAGTGCGAGGACGATCCAACCGAGGTGCCGGTCGGCGTTGGTGGATGTCATTGGTATCACCGTGGAGTCGCGAGGACACGCGATCCCTACCTGACTGTACGCGCTGCTCGTTCAATGCGATTGTTCTTCAGGTTCCAAGGAAAACCGGATTCTATTCCTCGGAATCGAAACCGTGCTGGCGTGGGCGTCGGTCGGGCACGGCCATGGGGCTCGGTCGATGCCCTGCATGGCTCGGAATCGATACTCGGCGCCAACGGTGGGTTCGAAGGCGCACCCGGGACGCCCCGGGAGGCCGTATCTCGATCCACCGTCGTCCGGGACACCGACCGTCGAGGGGACGACCTGCGGGCACTGCGAGCGGACCGTCGAGGACGCGGGCGACGACGCGAGTGCCTGACGGTACCCGGGTCCACCCCCGTGAGGCCCGTTGTTCGTCGGGCTCGTTACTCGGGTGACCACTCGCAGGCGTCGCCGGTCGTGAGGTCATTCGCCTCGACGTACGTCGACAGGCACGCGTAGTTGCAGAAGTACGAGACCGCGCCGCAGTCGGCGGTGCAGTCCCGGACGCAGACCGGGTCGTGGTCGAAGATCCGGGCCCCACAGTACGCACACGACTGGTCCGCGTCGGGGGTCGCGATGGTGGTCGACATGGCTCGTATGGACGGTGTCGATACGGGTGATCGTTGCGCGTCCGCCGACCGGTCGCGTCGACGCGGATGGCGGTCAGTCCGCGCGGACTCCCCGGGGCCCGTCGCGTGTCGCTCCCTGGGACTATGCCGCGATTGGGTCATCATGGGTGGTGGCGAGCCGGCCGGACGGGCGGGCGAATCGCGTCAGTCCGCCGGGGTCGGGGTGACTGGTGGCGTGACGCCGGGCAGGCTCGGCACCGAGAGGTCGACCCGCCGGAGCAGTTGGGCGTTGATGGCGACGATCACGGTGGACAGCGACATCAACAGCGCGCCGATGGCCGGGGAGAGCAGGAGGCCCCACGGGGCGAGGACGCCGGCCGCCAGCGGGATCGCGACGACGTTGTAGCCGGCGGCCCAGACGATGTTCTCCTGCATCTTCCGATAGCTGGCCGTGCTCAACTTCACGAGGCGGACGACGTCCATCGGGTTGTTCCGGACGAGGATGACGTCGGCGGACTGGACGGCGACGTCGGTCCCGCTCCCGATGGCGATCCCGACGTCCGCCCTGGTGAGCGCGGGGGCGTCGTTAACGCCGTCACCGACCATCCCCACGAGGTCGCCCTCGTTTTGGAGCGCCCGGATCTTCTCGTCTTTGTCCTCCGGCAGTACTTCGGCGAACACCGTGTCGATACCGAGTTCGTCGGCGACGGCGTGGGCGACGTCCTGTGAGTCGCCGGTGAGCATCGCGACCTCGATGTCGAGGGCGTGCAGCGCGTCGACCACGGCGTAGCTTGTATCGCGGATGACGTCCGCCATCGCGACGGCGGCGACCAGGTCGCCGTCGCGGACGAGGTAGACGACCGTTTGTGCGTTCTCGCCGGCCTCGTCGGCGAACGCCCGCAGGTCGGTGGGGATGTCGCCGTCGAGCTGGCCGAGGAGGTTCGGGCCGCCGACGTAGGTCTCCCGGCCGTCGACGACGGCGCGGACGCCGCGGCCCGGGATCGCCTCGAAGTCCGTCGCGTCGGGGACGACGACGCCGCGGTCGGCGGCGGCCTCGCGGATGGCGCGGGCGATCATGTGCTCGGAGTCGGCCTCGACTGCGGCCGCGAGTGCGAGCGCTTCGTCGTCGGCGACGCCGTCGACGGTCGCCATGTCGACGACGCCGTGTTCACCCTCGGTGAGCGTGCCGGTCTTGTCGAAGACGATCACGTCGAGGTTGCGGGCGTCCTCCATGGCGATCCGGTCCCGGACGAGCATGCCGTTGCGGGCGGCCAGCGAGGTGTTGATGGCGACGACGAGCGGGATCGCGAGGCCGAGGGCGTGGGGGCAGGCGATGACGAGGACGGTGACGACGCGCTCGATGACCGTCGCGTCGAACGCGACGGCGACCGTCCAGGCGACGGCCGTGACGGCCGCGGCCGCCACGGCGATATAGAACAGCCACCCGGCGGCGCGGTCGGCCAAGACCTGGGTCTTTGACGTGCTCCGTTGGGCCGCTTCCACGAGCCGCATGATGCCGGCCAGCGTGGTGTCCTCGCCGATCGCGTCGACGCGGACGCGGAGGCTGCCGTCGCCGTTGACGGTGCCGCCGATGACCTCGTCGCCCGGTGCCTTCGAGACCGGTTTGGACTCGCCGGTGATCATCGCCTCGTTGACGTCCGAGTCGCCCGCCTCGACGACGCCGTCGGCGGGCACGCTCGCCCCGGGCCGGACGAGCACGAGATCGTCCTCCGTGAGGTCGTTCACCGGTACCGTCTCCGTGTCGCCGGCGTCGGTGATGCGTTCGGCCGTATCGGGCAGCAGTTCCGCGAGTTCGTCGAGCGCGCTCGAGGCGCGTCGGACCGACCGCATCTCGATCCAGTGGCCCAGCAGCATGACGTCGATCAGCGTCACGAGTTCCCAGAAGAACGGTTCGCCGAACGCGACGAGCACCGTCGCGACGCTGTAGACGAACGCGACCGTTATCGCCATCGAGATCAGCGTCATCATGCCCGGCGTGCGGTCGCGGAGTTCCGGCACCGCCATCCGGAGGAACGGGACGCCACCGTAGAGGAACACGACCACCGCGACCGCGGGAATCACCCACGCCACGCCGGGGACCGTCGGCGCCGTGTAGCCGACCGTTCGCTGGACGAAGTCGCTGAAGACGACGACCGGCACGGAGAGCAGCGCCGAGATGACGAACCGCCGTCGGAACATCGCTTCGTGCCCGGCGTGCATGCCCTCGTGGTCGTCGTGACGTCCGCGGTCGTCCCCGTACTCGTGGTGCCCGTGGTCGGCCGCGTCGTGGTGGTCGTGATCGTGCTCGCCGCGGGGGTCGTGTGGCGAGTGGTCCGCCGGAGCGGACGCCTCGCCGCCGTGATCATCCCTGTCCATGGGGTCCTCGTCGGAGGGGGCTACGATGGCCGGGGTGATGGCTGTATTGCCCGCGATTCGAGCGGTGACACTCGACGAGATCGCGCAGGATCGTCGGTGCGGGCGACGATCGTCGCGCCGACGGGCTGCCGCACGCGCCGTGGGCGAGCCGCCGCCAGCGGCTCCCCGGCCCTACGAGGGGAATTCGACGCCGTTCGGCCGACGCTGCGTTCCAGCAGGGTCCGTTCCGCCCGCCTGAGGTGTTCCAACACCGTGGACTTGTCGAGGTCGAACTCCGCCGCGAGTTCCTGGGGCGTCACGGTCGACCGTGGCGTCGAACTCCGCACGCTCCGACCGCCGCCTCCGTGGGGATCAGCGGCAGCGCGAACTGCGCCCCGTAGTAGTACAGGATCACGATCAGATAGAGGGTCGTCGCCGCGCTGGCGGCGAGCCCGAGGACGACCGCGCCGACGCCCGGGTGGTCCCGGCCGGCCGCGCCGGCGAGACTCCAGGCGGCCAGCAGCCCGGCCAGCCCCGTGCTGGAGGGCGCTCCGGCGCTCGAGGAGGGGTCGTTAATGGCCGGTTATTCCACCGGCAGCCATCGTTCATCGAATCGAACCGATATATCCGACAGACGGGTATCCCGGCGTGTGTGATGCCCGGCTGACGGGTGTCATGGGGCCGGGTCGCCTGGGGCCCTCGTTAGCGGAATCCAGCGGGTATGCGGCCTCAACCTCGTGTTCGTGGGTGGTCCATCGAGGCCCATCGTCGTATCATGAACGATATCCATCGCTGCAACGAACGCAACGTTTATATCAGTCTGATAGAATTAGTCCACAACTAAACGACGGCGTCGCGACACCCCTCGCGGCCGGGCTGGGGTCCCGGGGACCCGTGACCAATGGACGACACCAGACCATGACCGCGGCACCTCTGCCACAGCCGACCGCTGGACACCCGTGTTCGCGTCGCCCCGGACGGCGTCGCACGCGCGAGTCACGACCGGGGGCGGCCCCGACAGCCGCGGCGGGTCGGCGGCTCAACCGGAGGTGGCCCGCGGATGCGGTGTGACGTCGGCGAGAACGCCAGCATCGACCGCGCGGCGACCGTCGGCCACGTCTACGACGACGACTGCGAGCCGGCCGTCCTCGGCGACGACGCCGTCGTCCGCCCCGGGACCGTCATCTACGGCGACGTCATCGCGGGCGACCGCCTCCGGACCGGGCACGACGCCCTCGTCCGGGAACGCACCGAACTCGGCGACGACGTCCTCGTCGGGACCGGCGTCGTGATCGACGGCACCACCACGGTCGGCTCGGACGTCAGCTTCCAGACCGGCGTCTACGTTCCCAGCCACACGACGGTCGGCTCGAACGTCTTCGTCGGGCCGCGCGCCGTCCTCACGAACGACCCGTATCCGCTCCGGGCGGACGTCGACCTCGAGGGCCCAACGCTGGCCGACGACGTCTCCGTCGGCGCCAACGCGACGCTGCTGCCCGGGGTCGAGATCGGCGCTCGCTCGTTCGTCGCCGCCGGCGCCGTCGTCACCGACGACGTGCCGCCGGACACCCTGGCGGTCGGCAACCCCGCCCGCCACGAACCGCTCCCGGCGCGGCTGGAGGGAGGGAACGTCCACGCGTGATCTCGATCGCCGACCCCGAGGTCAGCGAGGCCGCGATCACGGACGTCAACGAGGTCCTCGAGAGCGGCATGCTCGCCGACGGCCCCGAAGTCCGGGCGTTCGAGGACGAGTTCGCGGCGTTCTGCGGCACGGCGCATGCGGTCGCGGCCGCCAACGGCACCGCGGCGTTGCAGACCGCGCTCGTCGCCGCCGGCATCGGCCCGGGCGACACGGTCCTCACCACCCCGTTCTCGTTCGTCGCGTCCGCGAACGCCGCCCGGCTCCGTGGCGCCGACGTCGCCTTCGCCGACGTCGACCCGGAGACGTTCGACCTCGACCCGGCGGCGGCCGCCGAGGTCGCCGCGTCGCGGGACGTCGACGCCATCGTCGCGGTCCACCTGTACGGACTGCCGGCGGAGATGGACGGCCTCCGACGGGTGGCCGACGACCACGACGCGGTCCTGGTCGAGGACGCCGCCCAGGCCCACGGCGCCACGTACCAGGGCGACCGCGTGGGGTCGCTCGGCGACGTGGCGACGTTCTCGTTCTATCCGACGAAGAACATGACGACGGCCGAGGGCGGGATGGTCACCACCGACGACCCCGGGATCGCCGCCCGGGCGCGCCGGTTCGTCAACCACGGCCGTTCGGACGACTACGAGCACGTCGAGGTGGGGCACAACCTCCGGCTGACGAGCGTGGCGGCCGCCATCGGGCGCGAACAGCTCGACCGGCTGCCGACGTTCAACGAGCAGCGTCGGCACAACGCCGCCCGGCTCACCGAGGGCCTGGCCGACACCGGCGTCGAGACCCCGTCGGTCCCCGACGAGTGCCGGCACGTCTACCACCAGTACACCGTCCGGGCGCCGGACCGGGACCGGCTGGCGGCGGTGCTGGAGGACCACGACGTCGGGAGTGCCGTCTACTACCCGACCTGCATCCACGACCAGCCCGCCTACGACGCCCACACGGGGTCGTACCCCGAGGCCGAGCGGGCGGCCCGGGAGGTGCTGTCGCTGCCGGTCCATCCGAACGTCAGCGGGGCGGACGTCGAGCACATCATCGAGGTGATTCAGGACTATGACGAGTGACACGGATCCGGTTCAGGTTGGCGTCATCGGCGTCGGAAGCATGGGCAAACACCACGCGCGGGTGTACGGCACCCGGTCGGACGCGGAGCTGGTCGGCGTCGCCGACGTCGACCGGGCGCAAGCCCGTACGGTCGCCGCCGAGCACGACACCGACGCGGTCCCCGTGGCGGAGCTGCTCGCCCGCGTCGACGCGGCGTCGGTCGCGGTGCCGACCGAGCACCACGCCGGGATCGCCTCGCGGTGTCTCGACCACGACGTCGACGTCCTCGTCGAGAAGCCGTTCGTCGACGACATCCAGGCCGGCAAGGACCTCGTCCGGAGGGCCGACGCGGCCGACGCGGTCCTGCAGGTCGGCCACGTCGAGCGGTACAACCCCGCCGTCCGGACGCTCGAGGACGTCGTCGCCGACCTCGAGATCATCGGCGTGAACACCGAGCGGCTCGGGCCGCCGCGGGACCGCACGATCGAGGACAGCGCCGTCCTGGACCTCATGGTCCACGACATCGACGTCGTGCTCTCGCTGTTCGACGACGCGCCGACCGCGATCCGGAGCGCGGGCGTCCGGGACAACCGCCACGCCACCGCCACGCTGTCGTTCGGCGACGACGTGGTCGCCACCCTCACCGCCAGCCGGGTGACCCAGAAGAAGGTCCGGACGCTCGAGGTCGTCGCCGAGGAGGCCTACGTCACCGTCGACTACATCGACCGCTCGGTCGAAATCCACCGCCAATCAACCCCGTCCTTCGTTACGCAGGCCGAGGACGTCCGGTACCGCCACGAGAGCATCGTCGAACGCCCGATGGTCGGCACCGGCGAACCGCTGGCCAACGAACTCGAGTGCTTCATCGACGCCGTCCGCACCCGCCGCGAGCCGATGGTCAGCGGCGAGGACGGCCTGCAAGCACTCCACCTCGCCAACCGGATCGAACACGCCGCCAACACGGACACGGCGGACGCCAGCCGACCGGGCGCGAGCCAGGAGTCGCTGGAGGTGTCGCTGGATTGAGCCAGGCCGTCCCCGACGCCGTCTACGGCGAGGGCGTCGACGCCACCCGGTTGCAGGCGGCGTTCCGAAACGGCGAGTTCCCCGTCGCCGTCTACGGCCTCGGCAAGATGGGCCTCCCGCTCGCCGCCGTCTACGCCGACGTGACCGGCACCGTCGTCGGCGCCGACGTCGACCCCGACGTCGTCGAATCGGTGAACCGCGGCGAGTGCCACGTCAAGCGCGAACCCGGCCTCCCCGAACTCGTCGCCGACCTCCACGCCGAGGACGCGTTGCGGGCCGTCCAGGACCCCTCGGAGGCGGCCCGCGAGGCCGCGATCCACGTCCTCATCGTCCCCACCCCGATAACGGACGCCAACGAGCCGGACCTGTCGATCCTCCGGGCGGCCGTCGCGGACGTGGGTCGCGGAGTAGCACCGGGCGACCTCGTCATCGTCGAATGTACCGTCCCGCCCGGCACGACGGCCGGACCCGTCCGGGAGACGCTCCTCGAGGAGAGCGGCCTCGCGGCCGGGGAGTTCGGGCTCGCGTTCTGCCCGGAGCGAACGTCGAGCGGCCGCGCACTGGAGGACATCCGGGGCGCCTACCCGAAGGTCGTCGGCGGCGTCGACGACGCGAGTCGCCGTGCGGCCGAGGCCATCTACGCCGAGCTGAACGGCGAGGGCGTCATCGCCGTCAGCGACGCCACCACGGCCGAGGCGGTGAAGGTGTTCGAGGGTCTGTACCGCGACGTCAACATCGCGCTGGCGAACGAACTCGCCACCTTCACCGACGAACTCGACGTCGACGTCCGCGAGGCCATCGAGACGGCGAACACCCAGCCGTACTGCGACATCCACGACCCCGGCCCCGGCGTCGGCGGCCACTGCATCCCCTTCTAC
>CAZATR010000015.1:0-26769 GCA_964488035.1 uncultured Natronomonas sp. | reverse complement strand
CCGAGCGGGATCTCCCGGTCTCCGGCGGGAAGGAGGGCAAGTACAGCATCGACACGAACCTCTGGAGCCGCTCCATCGAGGGCTCCGAGCTCGAGGAGCCGAGCTACGTCCCCGGCGAGGACATCTACGAGTGGACGAGCGCTCCCGGCGAGGAGACGCGCGAACTCCGGGTCGGCTTCGAGGACGGGTACCCCGTCAGTCTCGACGGCCAGGCCATGGAGCCTGTGGCGCTCGTCGAGGAGCTGAACGAGCTCGCCGGCGCCTACGGCGTCGGCCGGTCGGACATCATGGAGGACCGGATGCTCGGGCTGAAGGTCCGGGAGAACTACGAGCACCCCGCCGCGACCGTGCTCTTGAACGCCCACGAGGCGCTCGAGGATCTCGTGCTCACGAAGGAGGAGCGCGCGTTCAAGAAGCGGATCGACCACGAGTGGTCCGAGAAGGGCTACCAGGGCCTCGTAAACGCCCCGCTCGTCCGCGCGCTGGAGGCGTTCATCGAGGAGACCCAGACCCGAGTCGCCGGCACGGTCACCATCAGGCTGGAGGGCGGGCAGGCCCGCCCGGTCGGGCGGGACTCGCAATTCGCCGTCTACCGCGCCGAGGCATCCTCGTTCGACACCGAGGACGTGATGGGCGGCATCGAACAGGCCGACGCGACCGGCGTCGCGAAGTACCACGGCTTCCAGGAGCGGCTCGCCAACAGCATCATCGACGGCCAGGAGTAACGCATGAGTGACGACGAGGACGACGGCACCGACGTGGTTCGCCGCGAGCGTTTCAGCGGCGGCCCCGCCCGCGGCTTCCTCTCGAGCCTCGCGGCCGATCGGCGCATCTTCGCCGCCGACCTCGCCGTCGACCGCGCCCACGTCGTGATGCTCGCCGAACGGGACATCGTCGACGACGGCGACGCCGCGGCCATCCTCGAGGCCCTGGACGACGTCGAGTCGGCGGGCCACGGCGCGCTCCCCGACGGCGAGGACGTCCACGCCGCCATCGAGACCGCGGTCATCGACCGCGTCGGGGACGTCGGCGGCCGGATGCACACCGCCCGCTCGCGCAACGACGAGGTGGCGGCCTGCATCCGCTACCGGCTCCGCGCGGACGTCCTCGACCTCGCCGAGGCGACGGTCGCCGCGCGCGAGGTGCTCGCCGACGTGGCCGCCGACCACACCGAGACGGTGATGCCCGGATTCACGCACCTGCAGCCCGCCCAGCCGACGACCCTTGGCCACTACCTGCTGTCGTACGAGTCGGCGCTGGCCCGCGATACGGGCCGCTTGCTGGACGCCTACGGACGCGTCAATCGGTCGCCGCTCGGGGCGGCGGCGTTCGCGGGCACCCCGTTCGACGTCGACCGCGAGCGTACGGCCGAGTTGCTCGGGTTCGACGGACCCGTGGAGAACGCGATGGACGCCGCGTCGGCGCGGGACTTCCTGGTGGAGACCACCGCCGCCGCGGCGACGCTCGCGACGACGCTGTCCGGGCTGGCCGAGGACCTCGTCCTCTATTCGAACCGCGGGTTCGTCGAACTCGACGACGACTACGCCTCGACCTCGTCGATCATGCCGCAGAAGAAGAACCCCGACACGATGGAGCTCGTCCGCGGAACGGCCGGCGATACGGCGGCGGGCCTGAACGGCCTACTGTCGACGCTGAAGGGGCTCCCCCGGGCGTACAACCGCGACCTGCAACGCGCCCACCCGCACGCCTTCGAGGCCATCGACGCGGTCCACGGCGCGACGGAGGTTGCCGCCGGCGCCGTCGCCACCGCCGACTGGCAGGTCGAGGCGCTCGCCGCCGCTGCCGACGAGGGTTTCGCGACGGCGACCGGGGTCGCCGACCTGCTCGCGATGGCCGGCGTGCCGTTCCGGACGGCCCACGAGGTGGTGGCCCGTGCCGCCGAGCAGGGCGCCGACTACGCCGCCGTCGAGGCGGCCGGAGACGCCGTGCTTGAGGAACCTCTCTCGAGTTACGTGGACCGGGAGCAGGTGGAGGCCGCGCTCGACCCCGCCGAGAGCGTCGCGGCCCGCGATTCCGTCGGCGGCCCGGCCCCCGAGACGGTCGAGGCCGCGCTGGCCGGCGTCCGGGACGACGTCGCGGCCGGCGCGGACGCGGTCGCCGCGCGGCGAGAATCGCTGGCGGCGGCCGCGGACGAACTGGAACGCGAGGTGGCCTCGTATGGCTGAACCGCGACGACCCGTCGTTCGATCGGCCGGGCCGGCTCGGCCGGTGACGACCCCGGCCGGCCCGCCGCCGTCCCCGCCCGGGGACGTACTACCAGAATACTGATAACAAATTCAGTGTGGGCGGTAATTGAGCGCTCTGACGCCGATAGCGTGCCGTATCATCGTTACTCTAATCTGATAGGTCCGAAGGGCTTAAGTGCGTGCCGGGGCGAGTACGGGGTACCATGACGGAATGCCCGGAGTGCGGGGCCGACCTGGACCTGCACGACGACCTGGAGGTCGGAGAGATCGTCGACTGTGCCACCTGCGGTGCCGAACTCGAAGTCGTCGGGGACGACCCCGTCGAACTCGACACGGCGCCCGAACTCGAAGAGGACTGGGGTGAGTAGGGCGATGGACGTCGGCGCCGGCCGCCGGTCGGCCGCCCCTGGCGAGGGATGGATATGGACGTAGGCATCTGCTACTCCCGCATCCGCCGCGACGAGAAGCTCCTGCTGTCCGAGCTGCGGGACCGCGGCCACGAGGTGACCAAGATCGACGTCCGGAAGGAGCGGTTCGGCGTCCACGAGTCGCCGGCGGCGTTCGACGGCCTCGACATCGTCGTCGACCGGTGTCTCGCCACCAGCCGCTCGCGGTACCTCACCCGGTTCGTCGACGCCTACGATGTCCCCGTGGTGAACGACCCGGAGACGGCGGCGGTGTGTGCCGACAAGGCCCGGAACAGCCTCGTCCTCGCGGAGAACGACATCCCGACGCCCGCGACGGAGGTCGCGTTCACCAAGGAGTCCGCCCTCGAGTCGATCGAGGAGTTCGGCTACCCCTGCGTGCTCAAGCCCGTCGTCGGGTCGTGGGGGCGGCTGATGGCGAAGATCGACTCCCGCTCGGCGGCGGAGGCCATCCTCGAGCACAAGGAGACGCTCGGTCACTACGAGCACAAGGTGTTCTACATCCAGGAGTTCGTCGAGAAGCCGGGCCGCGACATCCGCGTCGTCACCACCGACGGCGACCCCGTCGCCGGGATGGCCAGGTCCTCGGAGCACTGGCTGACGAACGCCGCCCAGGGCGCCGAGACCGAGGAGATCGAGGTCACCCCCGAGATGGCCGACCTCGTCGAGCGCGCCTCCGACGCCGTCGGGGGCGGCCTCCTCGGCGTCGACCTGATGGAGGTCGGCGGCGCCGACTCCGGCGAGTACACCGTCCACGAGGTCAACCACACCGTCGAGTTCAAGGCGCTCAACGAGGTGACCGACGTGGACGTCCCCGGCGCCGTCGTCGACTGGCTCGAGGCGACGGTGCAGGGCGTCGAGGTGACGGCATGAGCGGCGAGGTGAGTTCATGACAGTCGAGGTATCCGGATGACGACGACCGTCACCGTCGTCGGCGGCAGCGGCTTCACCGGCGGCGAACTCCTCCGGTTGCTCGACGGCCACCCCGAGTTCGAGGTCGCGCAGGCGACGAGCCGCAGCTATGAGAACAGGACCGTCGGCTCGGTCCACCCGAACCTCCGCGGGATGGGGCTCCGCTTTTCGGACCCGGCCGACCTCGAGTCGGTCGACGTCCTCTTCGCGTGCACGCCGCACGGGGTCTCGATGGCACACATCGACGCCTACCGCGAGGCGGCCGACACCGTCGTCGACCTCAGCGCCGACTTCCGGCTCGACAGCGAGGCGCAGTACGACGAGTGGTACGACGGCCACGACCGGCCCGAGCTGCTCGCCGACTCGGAGTACGCGCTCCCCGAACTCAACCGCGAGAACCTCTCGGGCGCCGACCTCGTCGCCGCCGGCGGCTGCAACGCGACGGCCGCGATCCTCGGCCTCAAGCCGCTGTTCGACGACGCCATCCTCGAGGGCGACGAGCGGATAGTGGTCGACGTGAAGGTCGGCTCCTCGGAGGGCGGCGCCGGCGGCGGCGCGGCCTCCTCCCACCCCGAGCGCTCGGGCGTCGTCCGGCCGTACGCGCCGACGGGGCACCGCCACGAGGCCGAGATCGAGCAGTTCCTCGACACGTCGGTGTCCTTCACCGCCCACGCGGTGGACATGACCCGCGGCGCCGCGGCGACCTGCCACGTCTACCCCGAGTCACCCGTCTCGAAAGGTGACCTCTGGGGCGCCTACCGGGGCAGTTACGAGGACGAGCCGTTCGTCCGTCTCGTCGCCGGCGGCTCCGGCGTCTACCGCTATCCGGAGCCGAAGGCCGTCGCCGGCTCGAACTACGCCGAGGTCGGGTTCGAACTCGACCCCTCCAACGAGCGCGTCGTCGTGTTCTCCGCGATCGACAACATGATGAAGGGCTCGGCCGGCCAGGCCGTCCACGCCGCGAACCTCGCGCTCGGCTTCGAGGAGACGGCCGGCCTCGAGTTCTCGGGGCTGCACCCCGTGGGAGCGCCGTAGGATGGCGGCCGACACGGACGCCGCCGAGCCGGTCGTCGTCAAGATCGGCGGCGCCCGCGCCGTCGACCCCGCGGGTGCGCTCGCCGACATCGCCGCCGCCGTCGACGACGGTACCGACGTCGTGGTCGTCCACGGCGGCTCCACGGCCGTGGACGACGCCCTCGAACGGATGGGTATCGAGCCGGAGTACGTCGAGACCCCCTCGGGCGTCGTCGGCCGGTTCACGGACGCCGAGACGATGGACGTGTTCAAGATGGCGATGGCCGGTCTCGTGAACACGGACCTCGTGACCGGTCTGCAGAACCAGGGCGTCGATGCGGTGGGGCTCTCCGGCGTCGACGGTCACCTCTTCGACGGCTCCCGGAAGTCCGCCGTTCGGGTCATGGAGGACGGCAAGAAGAAGATCCGGCGCGGCGACCACTCCGGCCGTATCGAGGCGGTCAACGAGGACCTGCTCTCCACGCTGCTGGCCGACGGCTACACGCCCGTGGCGTCGCCGCCGATGCTCGCCGACGACGGCGTCGCGGTGAACACCGACGCCGACCGCGCCTCGGCGGCCGTCGCGGCGGCGCTCGGCGGCACGCTCGTCTCCCTGACCGACGTCGCCGGCGTCTATCGCGACCCCGACGACCCCGCGACGCTCATCGAGCGCGTCGCGACGCCCGACGAGTACGACGAACTGCAGGACGCCGCCGAGGGCTTCATGGGCCGCAAGGTGATGGCCGCCGAGGAGGCCCTGGCGGGCGGCGCGAGCGAGGTCGTCGTCGCCGACGCCAACGCCGAGACCCCCGTCCGGTCGGCGCTCGACGGCGGCGGCACCCACATCCTCCCCGACGCGCTCGGAGGTGACGAGTGATGACAGCTACCCGGGTTTCGATACATCTCGACAACGAAGCGGACGTTTTCCATACAGGACTGCAGGCCGAGCAGCGGGCAGCTATGACCAACCAAACTTCCACTCCCCTGGCGGACTGGAAGGGCGAGCGCTCTCGTCGTGCCCCCGGCGAAGCAAGCCGCGAGGGACCGGAGGTCCCTCGGCCCGCTCGCGCGGCAACGCCGCGCGAGGACACCGCAGGAGCGATCGGAAGGAGCGACGAGGAGCGCAGCGAGCCGTGCGCGGCCGACCGGAAGGGAGGCCGCGATGGGCGAGTAGCGAGGGACCGGAGGTCCCTCGGACCATGCGAACGGCGGCCGGAGGCCGCCGTGAGCAGACGGCGGAGCCGCGAGCCGCGGGCACACGAGAGCGCGAGGGCTTCCGGGGTGGCGTGGAGATCGATCGATCAACAGCACTCGGTATCTCAATCATGAGCGGGTTCGTGTTCTCGGAGAAACCGATCGGGATCGACCGTGGCGAGGGGGTCCACCTCTACGACACGAACGACACCGAGTATCTCGACATGGGCGCCAGTTACGCCTGCGCGCCGGTCGGGCACTGTCACCCGGAGGTCGGCGCGGCGACGACCGACCAGCTCGAGCGGCTGATGTACGTGCAGGCGTCGTACCCGAACGCGCCCCGGACCGCGCTCTACGAGCAGCTGGCCGACGTCGCGCCGGGCGACGTCGACAACGTCTGGCTGTGTAACTCCGGGACGGAGGCCAACGAGGCGGCGCTGAAGTTCTCGCGGCACGCGACCGGCCGCTCGACGATCGTCGCGACGATGCAGGGGTTCCACGGCCGGACGATGGGTTCGCTCGCGACGACGTGGAAGGACGAGTACAAGGCGGGCTTCGGGCCGCTCGCGGGTGACGTCGAGTTCGTCCCGTACGGCGACCCCGACGCGATGCGGGAGGCGGTCGACGGGGAGACGGCGGCGGTCATCGTCGAGCCCGTCCAGGGCGAGGGCGGCATCAACCCCGCCTCGACCACCTACCTGGAGACCGTCCGGGAGGTCACCGCCGAGGCGGGCGCCGCGATGGTGCTGGACGAGATCCAGACCGGGCTCGGCCGGACGGGGACGCTGTGGGCCGCCGACGGCCACGGGGTCGTCCCGGACGTCCTCACGACCGCGAAGGGCCTCGGCAGCGGGCTTCCCGTGGGCGCGACGCTCGTCCGGGACTGGATCGCCGAGGACCCCGGCAACCACGGCTCGACGTTCTCCGGCGGGCCCGTCGTCTCGGCGGCCGCCGGCGCGACGCTGGACGTCCTCACGCGCGAGGACCTGCCCGCCCACGCCGCCGAAGTCGGCGACTACCTGGTCGCCGAACTGCGTGCGACGCTCGGCGACGTCGTCCGGGAGGTCCGCGGTGCGGGCCTGATGGTCGGCGTGGAGGTCAAGCGCGGGGCCAACCCCGTGTTGCGCGACCTCGCCATGGAGCACCGCATCCTCGCGCTGCCGGCGGGCCGCAGCGTCGTCCGGTTGCTCCCGCCGCTGACGGTCGAGCGGGAGCACGCCGACCGGGTGGTCGCGGCGCTGGAGGCGATCGTGGCGTGACCGACGCCGGCGACGGGGCGACGGCCGACCCCGACGACGTACCGGCCGACGAGGAGGCCCGGGAGCTCCTGGAGACGCTCGTCTCGATCCCGTCGCCGACCGGCGAGGAGGACGAGTGCGCCGACGCGCTCGCGTCGTTCTTCGAGGAGCACGGCCGGGAGGTGTACCGCGACGACGTCGGCAACGTCCGGGCACCCGCCGACGACGCGGTGCTCTACACGTCCCACGTCGACACCGTGCCCGGCGAGATCCCGGTCCGCGTCGAGGACGGCGACGACGGTAGCGGTTCCGTCGAGGGGCCGGTGCTGTGGGGTCGCGGCTCCGTTGACGCGAAGGGCCCGCTCGCGGCGATGGCCGTCGCGGCAGTGCGGACGGGCGTCTCCTTCGCCGGCGTCGTCGGCGAGGAGACGACGTCCCGGGGTGCTCGCCACCTGGTCGCGAACCGCGAGGCGCCCGACGCCGTGGTGAACGGCGAGCCGTCGGGCTGGGACGGGATCACGCTCGGGTACCGCGGCATCCTCCAGGGCACCTACGTCGCCACCTCCGAGTCCGGCCACACCTCCCGGCCGGAGAACAACGCCATCCAGGACGCCATCGCGTGGTGGTCCGCCGTCGAGGACCGCTTCGAGGGCGACGGGTACGAACCCGTCTTCGAGCGAGTGACCCCGAAGCCCGTCACGATGGAGGGCGGTGTCAGCGACGACGGCCTCGCCGTGGAGGCGACGCTCGAAGCGCAGCTCCGCGTGCCGCCCGACTCTTCGACCGAGGCGGTCCGGGAGCTCGCCGACGCCGAGCTGGACGCCGGTACGGTTAACTGGACGGACGCGGTCGAACCGACGATGCAGAGCCCGAGGACGCCGGTCGCGCGGGCGTTCCGCGCCGCCATCCGCGGGCGGGACGGCGACCCGCGGCTGCTCCGGAAGACCGGGACGGCCGACATGAACCTCTACGCCGGGAGGTGGAACTGCCCCATGGCGACCTACGGGCCGGGCGACTCCGACCTCGACCACGCACCCGACGAGCGGCTCCCGCTCCGCGAGCTCGACCGCGCCGTGGCGGTGCTGGAGGCAGTGGCGGAGGACCTGTCATGAACGCATTCTCGGGGGACTTCTCGTGAACTTCCTGACCATCGACGACCTCACGGCGACGGAGCTCGAGTCGGTGCTGGACCGGGCCGAGCGGTACAAGCGCGACGACCCGCCGCTGGCGCTCGACGGCGGGACGCTCGCGATGATCTTCGAGAAGCCCTCCACCCGGACCCGCGTGTCCTTCGAGACCGGCGCGACCCAGCTCGGCGGCCACGCGATCTTCCTGGGCCCCGACGACATCCACCTCGGCGACGGCGAGCCGATCAAGGACACGGCGCGGGCGGTCTCCCGGTACGTCGACGTCGTCATGGCGCGGCTGTTCGACCACGCCGACGTCGAGGAACTCGGCGCGTACGCGACCGTCCCGGTCGTCAACGGCCTCACGGACGACGCCCACCCCTGCCAGACGCTAGCGGACCTGTTGACGATCCGCGAGCACGCCGGCGGGTTCGACGCCGACGTCGCCTGGGTCGGCGACGGCAACAACGTCTGCCGGTCGCTCGTGCTCGGTGCCGCGATGGTCGGCCTGGACCTCACCGTCGCCACGCCGGCCGAGTTCGCGGTCGACGACGCGGTGCTCGAGCGCGCGTCAGACCTCGGGACCGCCCCGACGACCACCACCGACCCGGCGGCGGCCGTCGACGGCGCCGACGTCGTCTACACCGACGTGTGGGTCAGCATGGGCGAGGAGGACGAGCGCGAGGCCAAGCTCGCGGCCTTCGAGGGCGCCGGCTTCCAGGTGAACGAGGCGCTCCTCGACGACCAGCTGGTCATGCACTGTCTGCCGGCCCACCGGGGCGAGGAGATCACGGACGCCGTCCTCGAGGGCGACCGCGCCGTCGTCTGGGACCAGGCCGAGAACCGGCTGCACGCCCAGAACGCGCTGTTGGTGCACCTCCTCGAGGCGTAACGTCGCCTCGGCGTGCCCGCCGGCCGGAAGGGCCCGGGACCTGGCGGTGGGCCTGGCGCCTACGACGGGTTCGGTTTCGGGTGGATTTATCGACCGCCGGGCCCGAACGGGAGGCATGGACCCCGACCCGGACCCCTCCCGGTTCCGCGACCTGATGCTCGACTCGGAGCCGGGCTTCGAGGAGGTGCTGCGGTGCGTGTTCGGCATCCAGGACCACGAGGCCCGCCTGTACGTGGAACTGCTCGACGCGCCGGACAGCACCGTCGCGGAGCTGGCCGAGCGGGTCGACCGCGACCGCAGCAACGTCAATCGCGGGCTCTCGACGCTCCGGGAGAAGGGACTTGCCGGCCGCCAGCGGCGGCTGCTGGACAGCGGCGGCCACGTCTACCAGTACCGGGCAACGCCGCCCGCGGAGGCCCGCGAGCTGATGCACGAAACGCTGGAGGAGTGGGCGGCCTACGTCCACGAACGCATCGACGAGTTCCCCGCGGAATGAGCGGTCAGACCAGCGCCTCGAGGGCGACGGCGCCCGTCGACTGGATCCAGGCCGTCGGCTCCTCGGTGTCGTAGATCACGGTCTCCCCGTTGGCGAGCCGGAGTTCGGCCCAGCGGGCGCTCGTCGGGTCGGGTCGGTCGGCGTCGTCCTCGAGTGGCGCGGGCATGGTTCGGTCGCGGGCAGTATCGCCCAACGGCACCCGGTTGACACCCGGATATGTTAAATGTTACCAATTGTCAGCCAGGCGTCCGACGCACGTCACCCGGCCGGCGACCTCGCCGCCGAGCGGTCCGTCCCGCGACGCGGCGGGCCTGGTCCTCCCGGCCGGCGGACACAGTCAAGTGGCTGCCACCCGACGTGGCCACCATGGGCGGCCCGACGGTCGTCGAGGCCGGCGAGCACACGGCCGACGAGCTGCTGGACCGCCTCCGGGACGGCGAGCGCCTCGTCGTCCGGACGGACGTCCTCGGCAGCCCCGAGGAGCTCACCCTCCGGTTCGACGGCGAGACCTACTACTGCGACACCCCGACGACGCTGCACAAGCACGATACCGCCGCGGAGATGGCCGAGTGCATGCGGCACTACGGCTACGTCGGGGACACCTGACCGTCCGGGCGTCCCGGACCGCCCCACTTTTGGCCGCGCGCCGCCAGACGCGACCAATGACCGACCAGACGCCCCCGGACCCGCCCGCCGTCCCGGCCGTCGCCGCGGACGGCGTGTGGCTGCGCTGCATCGAGTGCAGCCACGACCACCCGCCGTTCGACGAGGTGCGGTACACCTGCGAGGAGTGCGGCGCGCTGCTGGAGGTCCGCTACGACGAGTACCCGACGTTCGACGACTTCGAGGGCGACGGCGTCTGGCGGTACGCGGCCGCCCTCCCGTTCGAGGACGGGGTCTCGTTGCCGGAGGGCGACACGCCGCTGTACCGGGTTCCGCGGCTGGAGGCGTCGGTCGGCGTCCGGAGCCTCCGGGTCAAGCACGAGGGCATGAACCCGACCGGCTCGTTCAAGGACCGCGGGATGACGGTCGGGGTCCGGGTCGCCCGGGAGCTGGGCGTCGACCGGCTGGCGTGTGCCTCGACGGGCAACACCTCCGCGGCGCTGTCGGCCTACGGCGCCCGTGCGGGCATGGAGACGCTCGTGCTGCTGCCGGCCGGCAAGGTCGCCGCCGGCAAGGTCGCCCAGGCGAGCCTCCACGGCGCACGCGTCCTCGAGGTCGACGGCAACTTCGACGACTGCCTGGACGTCGTCCAGGCGCTGACCGACCGCGGGGAGGCGTACCTCCTGAACTCGCTGAACCCGTTCCGGCTCGAGGGCCAGAAGACCATCGGGCTGGAGATCCTCGAGCGGTTCCACGCCGACGAGGGCCGATACCCGGATCGGATCGTGCTCCCGGTCGGCAACGCCGGCAACACCGCCGCCCTCTACAAGTGCTTCCGTGAACTGGTCGCCGCCGGCGAGCTCGCGCCCGACGAGACCCCGAAGCTCACCGGCGTCCAGGCCGAGGGGGCGGCGCCGATGGTCGAGGCCATCGAGTCCGGCGCCGACAGCATCGAGCGCTGGGACGACGTCGAGACCGTCGCCACCGCCATCCGCATCGGCAACCCGGTGAACGCGCCGAAGGCGCTGCCCGGGATCCGGGAGACCGGCGGCACCGCCGTCGCCGTCTCCGACGCCGAGATCACGGACGCCCAGCGGGCGCTGGCCGGCGAGGGCATCGGCGTCGAACCCGCCTCCGCGGCCTCCCTGGCGGGCCTCCGCAGGCTCCGCGCCGAGGGCGTCGTCGCGGACGACGAGGACGTGGTCTGTCTGACCACCGGCCACCTCCTGAAGGACCCAGACGCCGCCGCGGCGGCCGGCAGCGACCCCGAACCCGTGCCGAACGACGCCGACGCGGTGCTCGCCCACCTCGCCGGCGACGACGCCGAGACCGACGAGGACGGCCTGCTGGGGCGGCTCGGCGACCGGTTCTGAACCCCGGCACGACACTTAAATACCTGTCAATGTCCGGCGTACGAGTTATGCTCGCGTGTGAGTTGATACCACGTCGGGGTGGTGTCGATGGGCCCGACCGCCACGTCGCGCGGCGTGGACGCCCCGGTGCGGACCGGGACCCGGACCTGTCCAGCGTGGTTCCGGAACGGGGCTGGCGATGACCGCGTGCCGTCGCCGCCGGCCCGGGGTGGGGATGGACCCGAACGACGGACGCGGGTCGCCGCCGGTGATCAGGCGAGGGCGCCGGATTCGGCGCCGGTGTCGCCGAGTACGACCGTCATCGTGGCCTCGCCGGCCGGGACCTCGACGTCGTGGCTGCCGAAGGGCGTCGCCAGGGTGATCGTCGCGGGCGCGTCGCTCTCGACCTCGAGGGTGAGTTCGTCGTCGACGTCGAGACCGGCCTCCTCGACCCACAGCGTCACCGACTCGACGCCCTCCAGGCGGACCTCGATCCGGTTCTCCGGCGAGGTACGGGACTCGACCGCCGGCGTCTCCCACTGGACGCCGCGGCTGAGGTGGCGGCGGGGTTCGCGGCCGTACTCGGTGAAGGTGCCGACCTCGGGCGGCGCGTAGCCGTCCGCGTAGGAGATGGCGTCGACGAGTCCCGACGAGCGGTCGGCACGGGTGGTGATGCCGGAGACCCAGTAGGCGCCGTCGTGGACGAGGTCGACCTCGGGGTGGTCCAGCTTCGGCAGGTGGCGGTAGGTCACGCGCCGCGGGTTCCGGATGACCTTGCTCCGGGCGACGAACTCGGGGATGCCGGTCCAGCGGTCCCGGATGCCGAAGGAGAGGTGGGTCTCGGCGGGGAAGACGTCGAACTGGTGGCGGTAGCCGTGCTTCTTCAGTCGGCGGGCGTAGTTGTCCGGCGAGATGACGGGGACGAGCGGGTCGCCGAGCCCGTTCCAGACGAGCATCGGGACGTGTCGCAGGTTCTCCGCGATCTCGAGGGCGCTGGAGGGCCCCTCGGTGAAGACGTTGAGGACCTGGCCGCCGCCCTCACCGCCGAACAGCGTGGTCGTGAGCGACGGCGGGGACCTGACGAGGCCGCCGGTGAGGCCCTCGATGGGGTCCTCGGTCGGCGGGCCGACGACGGAGAAGCCGCGGCCGAAGAGATCGGGACACTGGGCGGCCAGCACGCACGTGCCGAAGCCGCCCATGGAGTAGCCGCCGAGCGTGACGCGGCTCCGGTCGATATCGATCCGGGTCTCGAGGTCGCGCCAGGCCTCGAAGACGTCGAGTTCGGCCTCGCGCTTGTACCAGCGGCCGGGGCCGCGGGCCTGCGGCATCAGGACGACGGCGTTGTTCGGCTCGCCGATCTCCGTGATGAGGTTCGGCGTGTACACCGGGTACTGGGTGTACGAGCAGCTCAGCGAGTGCAGAAGCATCACCATCGGTGCGGGCTCCTCGAGCTCCGCGGGGATGTATGCGCTGTAGGGCTGGATGCGGCCCTCGAGGATGTCGTGGTCGGTGTCGACGCCCTCGCCCAGGTAGTACCGGGAGGGGTACAAAAGCGAGACGATGCCGGCGTCCGGCGTGTTCCGCTCGACGACGCCGTCGCGGAGCTTCCCGAAGTCGATCTCGGCGCCGAACCGCGAGATGTCCCGCTCGGCGAGCGCCATCGCCTGGGCGTGTTCCCGCCAGTTGCCCTCCCCCAGCACCCGCGGGGACCGGTCCAGCACCATCTCGAGGAGGCTATGACCGATGCCGGTAACGTCCAGGAGGTCGAAGAAGCCGCGGCCGACGTCGAGGGGGCCGAGGTTCCGGTTGTACGGCTCGTCGAACCGGAACCCGACGTTGAAGACGGGTGGCGTGTCCTGGTCGGGCTTGGCGCCGCCGGGCCGGTCGTCGTCCGGCTCGACGCCGACCTCCTGGAACGCCTCCGCCTCGCGGTCCCAGAGGCCGACGGTGATGTAGTGGCGCCAGGTGTCGTCGTCGGGGTCGAGGGGGGCTTCGACTTCGATTTGGTTGCGGTGGACGTCGACGTTTACGCGGTCGTCGTCGAGGGGGGTGTCGTCGAGTTCGGCGCCGGTGCCCCAGGTGACGAGGCGGTGGTCGACGGGGGCGCCGAGGTCGCCGAGTCCGTACCCCCAGTCGGTGCGGCGCCCTTCGCTGCTGCCGAGGTCCGGGGCGGCTTCGGTGTCGATGCCGATGGCGATGGCGGCGGCGTCGGGCTCGAGCATCGTGTTTAGGGTGATGCGGTAGACGACGCCGTCGTCGGTCGGTCGGGCGCGGAACTCGAGCAGGTCGGCGGCGTTGTAGCCGTACCGGTCCTCGTCGTTCGGGTAGTGGTAGTCGCCGGTCGGCTGCGAGAGGACGCCGCCGAGCGAGCTGGCGTTCGTGGGGGTGCTGGCCACCCAGGAGCGGACGTCGGCACCGCGGTCGTCGTAGACGTAGTCCTGGTAGAGGTACTCGCCGTCGACGTAGGCGTCACAGCCGGAGACCATCAGGGGGTCGGCGTCCCATCCGGGCCCGTTCTCGAGCTGTGGCGGCGTGGGGTTGTCGCCGTACAGCGCGTCCGGCCCCGGCCGCGGGGCCGCGGCGGGCGCGCCCCGTTCGGGAGCGTCCCCGGGCGCGCCGTCGTCCTGCGGCATACCCTTAGGAATCCCTCCCCGACGTAAGAACGTTGACCCTGAACGGATCGGGTTGTTTAAGTGTAGTCACCGTTGGCGACGTGTAGCGGGGTTCGAGGGTTAAACACACCGGTCGACTCAGTCGCCGGCATCGGCCGCCGGGTCCACCGTCAGCGGGTCGACGGCGAGCGTCGTCCGGCCCGGGTCGATCTCGACGTCGCGGGCCGTTTCGTCGCCCCGGAGGGAAAGCGTCGCGGCGGCGTCGCTGTCGACCTCGACGGTGAGCGCGGCGCCGGGGTCGAGGCCGGCGGCCTCGAGCCACACCGTGACGGATTCGACGCCGGACAGCTCGAGCCGGAGGGTGTTCTCGGGGCCGCGCGGCTCCTCGGTCGGCGCCAGCCACTCGATGCCGCGGCCGGTGTAGGCGAGCGGCCGGGTGCCGCTGGTGGTGTAGCTCTCCGGGGTGGGGTCGGCGTAGCCGTCGGCCAGCGACGTGGCGTCGACGCGGCCGCTGTCGGCGTGGTCGTGCGTCCGGACGTCGGTGACCCAGTACGCCGAGTCGTGGTAGACGTCCAGCTCGGGGTAGTCGAACTCGGGGACGTGCCGGAACGTCACCCGCGAGGGCGACTCGGCGTTGTCCGACTCGGCGAGGTAGGCGGGGCCGCGGTCCCAGCGGTCCTGCAGCGCGAGGAAGAAGTGGTCGGCGGCCGGGAACACGTCGATCTGGTGGCGGTAGCCGTGGTCGCTCAGCTTCGCTGCGTAGTTCGTCGGGCCGAGCAGCGGCACCAGCGGGTCCGTCCCGCCGTGCCACAACAGCATCGGGACGTGCCGGAGGTTGTCGGTCAGCCGGAGGGCGTTCTCCGGCTCCTCGGTGAAGATGGACAGCAGTCGGCCGCCGTCCTCGCCGCCGAACAGGTCCTGCATCAGGAGCTCCGGCGTCGCCAGCAGGTTGCTCGTCGGCCCCTCGAGGGGGTCCTCGGCGGGCGGGCCGACGACCGCGAAGCACCGCCCGAAGCAGTCGGGGTGTTTGGTCGCCATGATGATGGCGCCGAAGCCGCCCATCGAGTAGCCCGAAAGCGTCACCTTCGAGCGGTCGACGTCGATCCGGGTCTCGAGGTCGCGCCAGGCCTCGAAGAGGTCCAGCTCCGCGCGGCGCTTGTACCAGATGCCGGGGCCGCGGGTCTGTGGCATGAACACGACGCCGTCGGTCGCCTCGGCCAGCGCCTCGACGTAGCCCGGCATCCAGACGCGGTACTGAGTGTAGCAGTTCCCCAGCGAGTGCAGCGCGGTCACCATCGGGACGTCCTCGCCGTCGAGGTCGACGTCATCCGGGACGTAGACCCCGTACGGCTGGATGCGGCCCAGGAGGACGTTGGCGTCGGTGTCGACGCCGGTCCCGAAGTCGTGTCGCGAGGGGTAGAGGTAGGTGACGAACCCGGAGTCGGGGATCTCCAGATCGACGACGCCGTCCCCGAGTTTCGCGAAGTCGACGTCGGCGTGGAACTTCGAGATGTCCCGCTCGGCGAGCGCCGTCGCCTGGGCGTGCTCCTGCCAGTTGCCGACGCCGAGGACGCGGGGGATGCCCTCGACCTCGCCGAGCAGCCAGAACCGGTCGAGCTCGTTCAACAGCTCCGAGAGCCCGGTGGCCTCGAAGGGGTCGAACGGGCTCCCCAGGGGGTTCAACAGGTCCAGCGGGTCCTCGAGCTGGTCGAGCAGGTTCGCCGTCCGGCCGAACCGCTGGAGGGTCTCGAAGGGCTCGTCGAGCTCGGAAAGCAGCTCCTGTGGCGCGTTCGCCAGCACCGTCGCCAGCCGGGGGACGAGCGTCTTCAGGTCGACGTTGCGCTCCATCGGCTCCTGGTCCGGCGCCCGGAAGCCGACGTTGAACACCGGCGGCGCCGCCCGACCGGGCTTCCGACCGCCGGGCGCGGACCCGTCGGCGTCGACCGCAACATCCCGGAACTCCTCGGTTTCGGGGTTCCAGAGGCCGACGGTGATGTAGTGGCGCCAGGTGTCGTCGTCGGGGTCGAGGGGGGCTTCGACTTCGATTTGGTTGCGGTGGACGTCGACGTTTACGCGGTCGTCGTCGAGGGGGGTGTCGTCGAGTTCGGCGCCGGTGCCCCAGGTGACGAGGCGGTGGTCGACGGGGGCGCCGAGGTCGCCGAGTCCGTACCCCCAGTCGGTGCGGCGGTCCCCGCCGTCGCCGTCCGGGTCTCCGCCATCCTCATCCGGCTCTCGGCGGGTGTCGATGCCGATGGCGATGGCGGCGGCGTCGGGCTCGAGCATCGTGTTTAGGGTGATGCGGTAGACGACGCCGTCGTCGGTCGGTCGGGCGCGGAACTCGAGCAGGTCGGCGGCGTTGTAGCCGTACCGGTCGGGGTCGCTCGGGTACCGGTAGTCGCCCGTCGCCCGGGAGTAGAAGCCGCCGAGCGTGTGACCCTCCGGCTGCTGGTCGAACACCGACCGGGTGTCTGCGCCGTGGTCGTCGTAGACGTAGTCCTGGTAGAGGAACTCCCCGTCGACGTACCCTCGGCCGCCGGCCACCAGCAGGGGGTCGGCGGTCCAGCCGAACCCGTTCTCGAGCTGTGGCGGCGTGGGGTTGTCGCCGTACAGCGCGTCCGGACCGGGGCGGGGCTGCGCCCGCTCGTCGGCGTCGGCGTCCGACCCCGGCCCGGTCGACTCGTCGGTCATGCCCGGGGGCTCGGCACGGACGCCGAAAGGCGTTCCCCCGGTCATCGGCACCCGTTTAAGGTACGCGTGGCGTGGTCCCACGCACCGCGCGGAGTCGGGGTGTGCGTCCGGCGGTCCGGGTTGACGGTGGAGGTGTGCGTCCGGCGGTCCGGGTTGGCGGTCCGGTGGGTCCCGCGGATGGACCGGGCCGGGGCCGAGTGACCCCGGCTCATCCCCGTCCTGTCGGCGTCGTCGGTCACGGGGTCGGACGGCCGTCTGACGGCGCAGCGGCGATGTGACGGGCGTCTGACTGACTCTTTTGGGACTTCGTCACATGGGTGGGGTATGGCATCCGCATCGACCGAGCCGGTCGGCGCCGACGCCGCCACGCGGGAGCGGGTGGCGCGGCTTGAGGCCGAGCTCCGACGCAGCGAACGCCGCCGCGAGGCGGCCGAACAGTGGGCGGCGTTCCTCGAGGGGGAACTCGACGTCCAGGAGCAACACCTCGAGGACGTCATCGTCGAGTACGAGCGCCGCCTCGAGGACGCGAAGCGGGGGCAACCCGACGCCAGCGGCGGGCTGTGGGCGACGCTGACGGCCTGGTTCTGAGGAGTCCCGTCGACGCACCGTTCCGGGGGTCCCTCGCTCCCTCGCGAGCCTCCCTCCTGGTCCCGCGGCCCCGACGGACGGTACTGGGACGCCCCGTCCTTTCGACGGACTCATGGACGCCGACGGTTTCTCTCGACCGCGAACGATGGCGAGGATCTCCGACCTGGTCCCCGGTTCGGAACGCGCGCCATCGAGACCGCCCTGTCGTCACCGTCCTCCGGTCTTCGTCCTCCGTCCCCTTCACCGTCGGGCTCGACTCGATCCCCGCGCTCACGTTCGCGGGGCTGCGGTACGGCGTATGGAGCGATTCCGGATGGTATGGCGGAACTTTGGACACGACTCCGAAAGCCCTCGGCGGGCTCGCGGTTGCTGAGCGGGATATCCTCGCTCCCGCTGGTCGCTCGGATACTGGCCCGCGCAGCGACTCCGCTCGGCTCACGGCTCGCTGCGCTCGCCGTCGTCAAGGCCGTGACGCTCACGTCCGTTCGCGCCACGCACGCCTTGCCCTTTCAGTCCGCCAGGATAGCGAATGTGTGGCCGTGGCGTGTGCGCGTCGACCGCCGCGAGCGTCTCCGCGAGCGGCGATCGGCAACGGCGCGCGAGGATAGCGAGGGTCGAGCGACGGGCGGCGCGACCGCAGGGAGCGTCGCCGAACGAGCGAGCGGGGAGCGCCTCGAGGCGAGCGGGGAGCGAAGCGACCCGCGAGCACAGCGAGCCGTGAGCAAGCGAGACCTTCGAATGCCGAACGGGACCAACGGGAGCCGTGAAGCGAGCCCGAACCCGAGCACCACGAGAGCGGTGGCGGCTGGGGAGGCACGAGGCGCGGTGCGGCTGCTGTCCTGGCGGACTCGAAGCCTGTTTGTACGGCTCTGGGGCATACCGAAGCACTGTTCTCCAAAGCCTATTCGAATGAGGACTGATTGCACAGCAAGCCCAACCAAGTCTTATGGCCGAGGGCGAGCCCGGTGAGGACGACCACGCCGGGAGCCCGGTGTCGCGGGAGCTGGGGTTCCGTCCGTGCTGTGGCTACCGGACGCTATCGCCGGACGAGCCGGGGTCCTACGAGGTGTGTTAGATCTGTGGCCGGGTGGACGACCTGGTCGGATTTGCCACCCAGATGCCCAGAGCGACGCCTGTCTGCCCGGACTCGACGGGACACGAGGGACCCGGGGAGAGCGACGAACGGGACCCGAACTACCCCTACGATTGAGGCGACGGGTGCGTGGACTGGCGCAGCCGGGACCCGGCCAACACAAGCCATTCGTATTCGAGTTCGTATACTCAACCGTGCGTAACACCATCCGGGTCTCCGAGGATACCCACGCGGCGCTGAAAGGCAACGAGGAGACGTTCGACGACCTGCTGTCGCGGCTCGTCGCAGAGCGTCGCAGGGCAGTTCGCGGAGGCACGGGTCAGTGGGCTGGCAGTGACGCCGCGGAGACGGCTCGAACAGCGCGGCGCGAGATGAAACGGGACGTCGATCGATGCGCTCCGGGACAGCAGCGTCCTCATCAACTCCATCCCGTCCGACAGGAACCGTCAGGTCGATCACCGCGATGAACTCGTCGACCTCGCCGACCTGACAGTCGTCGGCACCTGAACCGGGCCGCCGACCCGACCGTTACGACAGCCGCTCGAACTCCTCGGGAGTGAGTTCGATCTCCGCGGCGGCGACGTTCTCCTCCAGATGGTCGACACTCCCGGTGCCGGGGATCGGCAGCATCACGTCGGACCGCTCCAGCAGCCAGGCGAGCGCGATCTGCTGGGGCGTCGCGTCGTGGGCCGCCGCGATCTCCTCGATGCCGTCGACGACGGAGGGGTCCCCGGCGGCCAGCGGGAAGTAGGGGATGAAGCCGATGTCGGCGGCCTCGCAGGCCTCGAGCACCCGGCGGCCGTCGCCGTCGACGCGGTCGGTGTCGCGCGTGGCGACGTTGTAGTGGTTCTGGACCGTCGCGACCTCGACGTGGTCGCGGGCGGTCTCGAGTTGTTCGAGGCTCACGTTCGAGAGCCCGACGTGGTCGATCAGGCCGTCGTCCTGCAGTTCGGCCAGCGTCGTCATGCTGTCCTCGAGGTCGACGTCGGGGTCGGGCCGGTGGAGCTGGTAGAGGTCGATGGTGTCGGTGCGGAGCCGGTCGAGGCTGCTGAGGACGGCGTCCCGGAGGTAGTCGGGCTCGGCGTGGGGGAGCCAGTCGCCGTCGGGGGCCCGGAGCAGCCCGCCCTTCGTGGCGACGACGACGTCGTCGTACGGCGCCAGCGTCTCGCCGATGAGCCGCTCGGAGACGCCGGGCCCGTAGGAGTCGGCGGTGTCGATGAGGTCGACGTGGTCGGCGGCGCGCCGGAGGACCTCGCGGGCAGTCTCGGGGTCGTCCGGTTCGCCGATGATGGCGTCGCCGGTGATGCGCATCGCGCCGAAGCCGAGCCGACGGACCGTCAGGTCGCCGCCGATGTCGAAGGTGTCCATGCCCCGGCTTCGGGCGGCGGGTGGAAAAGCCTGGAGGTGGCGGCGGATGGATCGCTCACCCGACGCGCGCCTGGCGGTAGAAGACGACGGTCGCGACGCCGGTCAGTACGGCCAGGTAGGCGAGTGCTCCGGCGACGGCATCCATCGGGACGTCGCCGGCGTCGGGCTGGAGGGCAACGACCAGGATCCGCATGAGTGTGGATTTGCCCGACCCGTTGGCGCCGACGATGCCGACGATTTCGCCGGGGTACAGGGCGAGGTCGGGTCTCCGTCAGGACCTCGACGGTGCGGCCGACGAACGGGATCGACGACTCGTGGGTCTGCTCCAGCCCGGTGGCGCGAAGGATCGCATCGCCGTCCTCACCGGAGGTGTTCGAAATATTCGATATTCACCGAATATTCCGTACGAAACGTATTAGATGTGTCGCCGCGTAGGCCCGCCCGATGACCGACGTCGACGCGGCGGGCAGCCTCGAGACATCCCCGGCCGTCCGGGCGGCCCGCGAGGAGGTGATCGAGGCGATGGAGCGATCCGCGGAGGTCTACGGCCTCAGCCGGAGCTACGGCCGCCTGTACGGGCTCCTGTTCTTCGCCGACGGCCCGGTGTCGCTCGACGCGCTGGTCGAGGAGAGCGGGTTCGCCAAGTCCACGGTCAGCACGGCGATGCAGTCGATGCAGCGGATGCATATGGTCCACCGGCGGTCCATCCCCGGTGAGGGGAAGAAGGCGTTCTACGAGGCCGAACGGGACTTCTGGACGGTGATCCAGGAGTTCCTGCGCCGCGAGGTCCAGCGCGAGATCGACACCATGACCCGGTCGCTCGACGAGGCCGAGACCCGCCTGGAGGCGGCCGACGACGCCCGGGCCGACCGCGACCTCGAGAAGGTCCGGGAGCTGCAGGGGACGTACCGCCGGAGCCAGCAGCTGGTGAACCTCCTCACGAGCGCGTCCATCGACCGCCTGGCTGCACTGGTGAACCGGTTGCAGCGGCACTGAGGCTGCCCGCGGACGGCCAGGGCCGCCGACCGCACGGCCGGTCGGGCGGGGCGGTCGCCGCGACCGGCCCGCGGCGACCGATCAGAGCAGCAGCCGAGTCACGTCGTCCCACGTGTCGACGACGTGGGCGCCGTCGCAGGCCTCGGGGTCGCTGTAGGGCTGTCGCATCAGGAAGCCGGTCTTGCCGGTCGTGATGGCGTCGGCGACGTTGCCGTGGTAGTCGTCGATGAGCGCGTCGCCCTCCAGGGCGCCCTTGTCGTCGGGTACGCGCTCGTGGAACGCGTCGTAGGGGACGCCGTGGTCGGCGAGCCAGGCCTTCGAGACGTCGTGGGTCTCGGGGAGCCGGTGGGTCGCGATCTCGACCCGGTAGTCGTCGGCCAGCGCGTCGAGGGCGTCGGGCGCGCCCGGCCGCGGGTCCATGCCGCCGAAGTACCACTCGGCGTGGTCGGTCATCAGCTCCCCGATGACGGTGCCGACGTGGCCGTCGACGCCCGGGACGTCGTACTGCCAGTCGTCGACGTCGGCCGGCCGGACGTCGTGGTCGTACGCCTCGCGGAGATACCGGCAGAGGCGCGGGAGGTTGTCGGCGACGACGCCGTCGAGGTCGACGAGCAGCGTCGAGCCGGGGGGGAGCGGCCGGTCGGTCATCACCGGACGAAGTGGATGGAACGGAATAAGTGCCACCCTGTGCGTCGGAGCGATCGGTACCCTTTTGTTTCGTTACTTTCGAGTCGGATATATGAGTGGGCGGGCGTCGGACGACGAGGCTGACCGGGAGGCGGAGTGGGACCCGACGTTCCCGTGGGAGCGGGGCGGCGAGCTGCTCCGGTCGACCGAGGCGGGTCGCTTCGCGACCTACAACGCCCTGCTGTACGGCCTGGTCGGGGTGGCGTTCGCGCTGCCGACCGGGCTGCAGGCGCTCGGTCGGGAGACCGGGGGGTCGCGCATCGTCGTGATGGCGCCACCGTCCGTCGAGGAGGCCGTCGTGCTCTCGTTCCGGTACGCCCTGTCGGTGAGCCCGATACTGGCCGTGGTCTCGGGCGTCCTCGCCGGGCTGTTTCTCGGCACCTCGACCGCGACGAAGGCGGCCACCGGGGCCATCGGCGTGACGGCCGGCGTCGCGGCGCTCCTCGTGTCGGTGTACGGTACGGCGTTGCTCCTCGGTGTCGACGTCGTCGGCCCCCGCGGGCGCACCGTCGGCCCGGTCGCGTCCGGGGTCGCGGCGGTGCTGGTGGGCGGCGGGGCCGCCGCGCTGACCGACGCGTTCCGCCCCACCCGGCCGAACGACTGACGAGGCCGCCACCGTACAGCGGTCGGTGGATTCGTTCCGGGGCCGGTGGTTCCAGGTCCAGGCGAGGAGGACGAGGATGAGCTACAGCTCGACGGTGTCGCCGACCGCCGGCGCCGTTGCCTCGTGGCCGCGTGCCTCGAGTTCGTCGGCGAACCACTCGCAGGCGTCGCCGTGGTTGACGAGGAGCGGGGTGTCGCGGTACGCGTCGAGGAAGGCGAGCAGGCCCTCGCGGTCGGCGTGGGCGGAGAAGTCGAACGCCTCGACGGTGGCGCTGACCTGGAGGTGGCGGTCGCCGACCTCGGCGCCCCCGGTGTCGAGGATCTCGCGGCCCGGGGTGCCCTCGACCTGGTAGCCGGAAAACAGGAGGGCGTTGGTGGGGTTGGCGTGGATCTCCGGGAGGTACGTGACGACGGGGCCGCCGCCGAGCATCCCGGCGGTGGTGATGACGACGGTCGCCTGGTCGGCGATCCGCTTCCGCTGGCCGTCACGGCCGTCGACGAACCGTGCGTGCGAGGCCGCTCGCGCCACGGCGTCGGCGTCCCGGAGGAACGCGGGGTGCCGGCGGAGCAGCCGGGTGATATCGACGCCCATGCCGTCGACGTAGCAGTCGATGTCGTGGGCGGCACAGACCAGCATGAGTTCCTGGGTCCGCCCGATGGCGAAGGCGGGGACGACGACGGTCCCGCCCTCCCACAGGGTCGTCCGGACGCGCTCGACGAACCGTTCCTCGACGGTCTCGCGGGGCTCGTGGGTGACGTCGGCGTAGGTCGACTCGGTGAGGACCACGTCGGCCGCGGGGCGGGCCGCACTGCTTTCGACCAGTCGCTGGCCGCGGCCGCCGGCGTGGAAGTCGCCGGTGTACAGCAGCCGGGTGTCGCCGTCGTCGGACGGCGTCCGATCGCCCGAGGTGCCGTGCACCTCGCTGTCGTCGACGAGGACGTGGGCGCTCCCGGGGACGTGGCCGGCATCGAAGAACTCGACGCGGTGGCCGGCCGCCTCGAACGGCTCCCGGTAGCCGTGGGTCTCGGAGACCTCCGTGACGCGGCGGAGGTCCTCGCCGGTGAACGGGCACTGCGGCGTGCCCCCGTGGAGCTTGAGGGTGTCCTCGCCGAGCCGCAGCGCCAGGTCGCGGGTGGGCGGCGTCCAGTGGACCGGTGGCCGGGCGTCGCCGGCCAGCAGCGCGGGCACGGCGCCGGCGTGGTCGAGGTGGCCGTGGCTGACGACGACGGCCTGGGGGTCGGAGGCCGGCCCGTCGCCCCGGATCGAGCCGACCGGGTACTGCGGCGGGTCGGCGGTCTTGAGCCCGAAGTCCAGCAGGAGTGCGTCGTTGACGAGGACGGCGCTGCGGCCGACCTCGCGGGCGCCGCCGAGGAACTGCAGCTTCACTGCCCGGTGGTAGCGGGCCCGCCGGTTTGCCTTCGTCGGTTCGCCGCCGGCGGCGGACGGCGGGAACCGCGAGCCGGGGGCTCGACGTCGGGTGCGGAGAACGGGTCGCCGGGCCGTCTCAGCCGGTCGCGTCCTCGTCGTCCTTCATCTCGGACAGTCGGTCGATGAGGGACGACTCGTCCTCGTCGAACTGGAACTCCACGTCGCCGTCGTGGTCGTTCCCGTGGACGGTGACGGCGCCGTCGTCGTCAGCGTCGACGTCCTGGTCCTTCCGTTCGGACTCGTCGTAGCTCCCGAAGCCCATGTGTTCGACCGGAGGTGCCGGGGACGGAAAAGCGCGGGGGTACGTGCCGGCGCGGCCACGGAACGGCCCTCACTCCCCGTAGCGGCGGATCCGGAACTCCGCGTAGCCGCCGTAGGCGAACTCGAGGGCGCCGACCCACCAGTTCCAGCGGTCGGCCGGCGAGCCCTCGGGCGCGTCGGCGAGCTGGACGACGACGTGCTCCGGCGTGAGCTCGACGCCGGCGTCGGCCTCGTACCGGCCGCTGTCCGCCAGGTCGCGGGCGTGGCGGGCGACCGCGCGACGCTCGGCCTCGTCGCCGCCGAACGTCTCCAGGCCCGCCGCCAGCGCTTCGGCGTCGAAGTCGCCGTGCAGTTCGTCAACGTCGCTCACTCGACGCGCTACGTGCCCGGGTCCCTTGAGCGTCGGGGTCCCCGAGCACGGTCACGTCCGTCGTGTCGGTCGCGGTCGCGGCCGTCACCGGGCGACCGGAGGGTACAAGCGCGCCGGCCCGCCAGGCACAGCCATGACCGACGTCGAGCCCCACGACGTGCCCGACGAGGCCGTCGCGATGCTGCAGGAGTACCTGGAGAACGAGCACACCTTCCTCTCGTGGCTCGGGTTCACCGTCGACGAGTTCGAGGCCGGCCGGATGGTCGGCACCATCCCGTTCGACGAGAAGCTCACGAACCCGACGGAGCCGCCGACGGTCCAGGGTGGCGTCGCTTCGACGCTCATTGACGTCGTCGGCGGTATCGCCCTCCGGCCGTACCTCGACGACCCGGTCGAGGACGACGTCGCGACGATCAACCTCAACGTGAACTACCTCCGGCCGGCGGCCGGCGACCTCACGGCGACCGCCGAGGTCATCCGCGCCGGCAGCAGCGTCGGCGTCTCCTACGTCGAGGTCGAAAGCGAGACGCCCGACGGTCGTGAGGCGTCGGTTGCGGTCGGGCAGGGCGCCTTCCGGCTGTTCTCCTCCTGACGGGCCACGATGTCCGGTCGCGGCCGACTGTTGGGCTCGCCGACCGTGCAGCCCGGGCGCCGGTGGCGTCGGAACGGTTAAGCGTCCCTCGCGCCCACGACACTGCGAGGGAAACTCACATGCACGCACACGGGGATGGGAGCGGTGGAACCGGCGGCCCGACGCGACGACGCGTCCTGATCGGCGCCGCCGTGGGCGGAACGATCGCCCTGGCCGGCTGCATGGACGGGGGCTCCGGGGAGCCCGACGACGCCGGCGCCGGATCGGGCGATGACGAGACGGACACGACCGGGACGTCGATCGGCGCCGAGACCGACGAGACCGAGACGGACGCGAGCGCGGCAACCGACGGCTTCCAGCAGGCGGTCCGGTACGAGGAGTCCTTCGCGATGACGGGGACGATGACGAGCGACGGTCGGACGGTCGACATCGAGGGCCGGTTCGACGGCGAGAGCCTCTACTGGCGGTTCGAGCAGGACGGCCAGGTGTTCGAGAGCTACCGGGTCGGCGGGGACCAGTACATGGTCACGGGCGGCCGGTGCTTCCGGAACCCGAACCAGGACGTCGACCCCGGCGCGGTCGACCCCGAGACCGTCCCGTCGGAGGCCGGTGAGCTGCCCGACGTCACCCCCGCGGGCCGGACGACGATCGACGGCGAGACGATGCTCGTCTACGAGTTCGCCGCCGACGAGGCCGCGGCGAGCGGCGAGGGCGACGTCACGTACTACGTGAGCGCGGAGACAGGGTACATCCGCCGGGTCGAGGGCGCGTTCGGCGTCCTGGACTACCACTCCTGGGGCTCGGTCCAGCCGATCGAACCCCCGGACATGGACTGCCAGTCAGCCTGACGGCCGAGGGTCCGGCGCTCCGGCCGACGCTCTCGCCGGCGGGAAGCCCCTCGATCACGGCCCGTCGAGCCGCCCGCTCGCGTCAGGCGAACGCGACGTCGTCCAGCGACCGCACCTCGCCGAACAGCCAGTCGGCGTGCTCCAGCGCGTACTCCCGGTGGTCCGCTTCGATGCAGCCGACGGCGTCCTCCAGCAGGACCGGCCGGTAGTCGCGGAGCCCCGCGCTGCCGGCAGTGTGGAGCACGCAGACGTTCGCCAGCGTCCCGCAGATCAGGAGGTCGTCGACGCCGTGTGAGTCGAGGTGACCCTCGAGGTCCGTCCGGTAGAACGCGTCGTAGGTGTGCTTCTCGACTACGTGTTCGCCGTCCGCGGGTTCGAGCTCGTCGACGATCCGGGCGTCCCAGGTGCCCTCGACGACGTGTTCGCCCCACCGGTCGAACTCGTCGTAGTAGTGGTTGCCGTCGAACTGTTCCGGCGGGTGGACGTCGCGGGTGAACACGACCTCGGCGCCGGCCTCGCGGGCCGCCGCGACCGCCTCGGCGCACGGACCGATCGCGGCCTCGCTGTTCGGCGCGTAGAGGGACCCGTCCGGGTGGCAGAAGCCGTTCTGCATGTCCACCACGACGACCGCTGTGCTGTCGGGGTCGAACCTCATACGTGACCGTTGCAATCGAGCGCGCAAAACCGTTATGCGTGGTCGACGTGGTCATCGTTTCTATCGGTCGTGCCGGCTTGCGTACCGAGCGATCTGGGGTTTTCTCGATGGCACGGCCGTCGAGAACACCTGGAAAGCCCTCGACGCGCTCGCGGTCGCTCAGCGACATATCCTCACTTCGTTCGGATAGTGGTCGCTGAGCCGACTCCGTTCCACCGCGAGCGAGCCTCGCCCTTTCAGTCCACCAGGCGGATCGACCGTTCAGCGTGGCGTGCGCGCGTCGACCGCCGCGAGCCATCCGCGAGCGGCGGTCGACAAGCTGCGCGCGAGGGACGCCCGCCGAGCGGCGGGCGGCGCGACCGACGGGCGCGCCGCCGGATGCGCGAACGGTGAGCGGAGCGAACCGTGAGCCCGCGATGGCGGGCGGCGGCTGGGGAGGCCTGTGGTGCGGTCGCGGCTGCTGGCCTGGTGGACTCGAAGGGCGAGGCCGGGTACGGGACGCCCGGCGACGCAAGCACG
>CAZATR010000014.1:0-30369 GCA_964488035.1 uncultured Natronomonas sp. | reverse complement strand
TCGCCGGCCTTCGAGGGGTCGCCGGCGCTGGTCTGGATGGACTCCCCAAGCATGAACGCCGCGGCGGCCTCGTCGGGCGAGAGCTTCGCGACCGGCGGCATCGCCGGGTTCCGGGTGATGAAGAACACCTGGTCGACGCGGTCGAGGTCGATGGCGTCGGCGGCCGACGCCAGGTGCTCCCGGAGGATCACCGCCCGACCGTTGGACGTGTGGGCGTCGCTGTCGAAGTCTACGGTGCCGTCCTCGGCGACGTCGACGTTCTCCAGGACCGCCGACTCGTGGGTCGCCGCGTCGTACACCGCGGGTTGCTCGTCGCGGTCCAGCCCGATGGTCTTGACGTAGAGCCCGTTGCCCTCGCTGCCGGCGACGGTGCCGTCCGGCAGCAGCGCGCAGACGTCGTCCTGCAGCATCGCGGCGTGCTCGGGGGCATCGAGCCACAGGCCGTGGGCCGTCAGCGTCGACTTCCCGGTCGCCGAGAGCCCGAGGAACAGCTGGCCCACCGTCCCCATCGTGCCGTCGTCGTCCTGCAGCTGGACGCGTTTCGAGCCGGCGTGCAGGCCGAGGCCGCCGCGCCGTTTGGCCCGGAACATGAACAACCGGAGGAAGGACTTCTTCGCCTCGCCGGTGTAGTCGCTGCCGAGGACGGCCGTCACGCCGGCCTCGGGCAGGACCCGGATGGCGACCTCCTCGTGGTCGGGGACCTGGACCGTCACGAAGTCCGGCTCGGCGGCCGGCGGCGCCGGCTCGAACAGCTTCGCGACCCCCAGCGCGATGCGGCCGTACTCGCGGGGCACGTAGTACCGTGCGGTGAAGGAGAGCGACCCGTGACGGCCGACCTGCCGGTCGAGACAGACCATCTCCTCGGTCCGGGCGTACTCGACGGCGGTCTCGACGTGGCCGTAGTCCGACGCGTCGAACTCGTCGTCGACGGCGTTCCTCGTCCGGTCGGCACACCGGGAGCGGTACTCGCTCACGTAGGCCGGCGACCCGAACTCCGTCGTGGTCTCCACGTCACGCGAGAACGCCCGGAGCCGCTCGGGCGAGGGGTCGAAGGTCACGTTGTCGGCCTCGGCCGGGTCGGGAAGCGCCGTCTCCAGGTTGGGCGGTCGCAGCCCGGTGTCAGACATCGTAGCGGGGTATGCAAGCGAGGGCAAATAAGTCCAGCCGTTCCCGCATGCCACACGATGCCAAACCCCGCACGGAACGCCGATAGGTCACGATGGACCGCATCGACCGGCCGACCGAAACCCGGGCCCCACGGCCACCGATAGCCGGCCGACGACCGCCGACGACCAGCCGATCAGGATCGGGCCCGATGCCGCCTAGGCCACGTCCGTGGGGCGGCCGTCCGGGGCGGGCGAGAGACAGGCCTCGGCGGCGTCGAGGGCGGCCCGCGCGGACCCCCTGGTGGTGCCGTCCGGCGCGAACTCGGCACGCTGGTAGGCGAGCGTGAGCCGTTCGAGGGCCTCAGCCCGGTCGTCGGACAACTTGGCCTCGGCGTCCCGATAGAACTCCCAGTGGGTTCGGGGGTCACCGTCACCGGCCGCCCCACCCGGCGGCTCGTCGCCGCCCGCCCGTGCGGAGAGTGTGAGACGCACGGTCCCGTACCCGATCCGGACCGCGTCGTCGGGATCGCCGTCGCCGAGTCGGGCGCGAGCGACGTCGAGGGCGGCCGCGCCACCCAGGACCGACGGCGAGGGGTCCGGATCGGGATCGGTCGGGACACCGTCGCCGGACGGGTCGGGGTCATCCACGCCGTCGGGAACGTCGACGATCGTACCAGTGACCCCGTCGCGATCCGCTCCCGGCTCGTCGTCCCGGCGGCGTCGGACGACCCACGCGGTGCCGGCGACGGCGAGGCCGGCGAGCGCGAGCACGCCGATGGCGAAGGCGAGGAGTTCGGCGTCGGACAGCGTCCGGAGGAACGCGTTGCCGGCGACGAGCTGCCGCAACTCGCCCACCAGCGTCGTGCTCGCGTCCGTGCCGTCGGTCGCCGCCAGGGCGTCGGCGCGGAGCTGCCTCGTCGTGGTCGTCGGGCCGAGGTTCGTCGTCGGGTTCCGGAAGTCGGCCGTGACCGACCAGACGCCGCGGCCGCCGGTCCCCCGCGGGACGCGGACGCGATACCGGCCCTCGTCGTCGGTCACGGCCAGCTCGCGGGTCTCGCCGTCGACGTTGACGCCGACGCGCTGGTCGGGGACCGGGCGGCCGTTCGCCGTCAGTCGGCCCGACAGCACGAGCGCCTCGCCGTCCAGGAGCCCCTCGACGGTGAGGTCCGTCTCGGACTCCTCGACGGTGACGGGGACGCTCCGTTCGGACGGCTCGAGCGCCCGCCCGTCGCGCGACGCCCGCACGGTCAGGATGGCCTCACCGTCCGGCACCGTCGCCGGAACCGCTCCGGCCAGGAGCACCTCGCCGTCGACCCCGGTTCGGCCCGAGGCGATCCGGTCGCCGTCCAGGAACACCCGGACCGGCACCCCGGCGGCTTCGACGCCCCGTACCGCCACGCGTGCCCTCACTGGCATCGTGTCGCCGAACGCGACGCGGTCGTCGTCGACGTCGGCGAACGTCGACGCTGACACCGGTTCGACGTCGACATCGTCGCTCCCGTTCGACCCCAGGTAGGGGTCGGTGCCGGTCGGCTCGTACCACGCCCGCACCGTTGTCGGACCGGTCGTCGTCCGCACGGGTCGATACGTCGCCGCGTACCGCCCCTCGTCGTCCGTCTCGACTGTCGCCACCGTCCGGTCGTCCACCGTCACCCTCACCGTCCGGTCCGCCAGCGCGGTCCCGTTCTCGGCGGTCAGCCGCCCCTCGACGACGGCGGGCTCCCGGAACGTGGCGGTCCCGTCCGTGATCGTCGCCGTCAGTCGCGAGGGGGTGAACTCCGTCGCCTGGACCTCCCCGGTCGTCCGGAGGACCATCATCGTCGTGTCGTTCGTCGTCCGGCGGTCCGGGCCGTACTCGTTGCCGGTCCGTTCCTCGAGGCGGGCGAACCGGACGGCCAGCGACCCGCCGAGTGTCTCGATTCGTTCGCTCCGCTCGGTGAGCTCGCGGGCGAGCCGCCGGCGCCGGTCCTCGTCGCCGGCCGCTCTGGCGTCCTGGTAGGCCTCGTAGGCCTCCCAGAACGATTCGGTCTCCTCGGCGAGTTCCGCCTGGTTCTCGCGGGTCTCCTCGAACGTCCCCGCCGTCCGGTTGTTCCCGGTGCGGTCACGCTCGACGGAGGCGTACTGCTCGAGGTACTCCGGGTACTCCTCGTCGAGTCGGTCGCAGGCGGTCTGCTCCGTCGTCGAGAGGTTCGCGGCGCAGTCGAGGTGGATCTCAGTCATCCGGCCGGCCAGCCAGTCCTGGACCGCTGCGAGGTCGCCCCGGTCGCCGACCTCGTCCGGATGTTCGTGCTGGGTCCCGTTGTCGTCCAGGTGGTCGGTCGCGCCGACGACCGCGGCACCGCCGACACCGAGGACCACGCAGAGCCCCGCGACGACCAGGAGGACCCCCAGCCGCTGCGACCGTGTCACTGTACGGTAGCCTTTCTTCCACCCGTATAAAACCTTTTTACGCCCACGGGGGACCGATGCGTTCAACTGTCGAGTCCGCCTTGGGGGAGCCATGCAGCCGACGCGCCGGGTGGGAGCCGTCGCGGTGCTCGCCGTCGCGACGGCCGTCGCCGCCTGGCTGTTCGCCGAGCCGGCGCTGCTGGCGGCGACGGCCGGCCTCGGCTCGTGGCTCGTCGCGTCGGCCTACGGCTTCCTCCGGACCGTCACCGCCGTCGACGACGCCGTCGCCCTCGAGGTCAACGTCGAGCCGACCCGGGCCATCGTCGGCGAGGACGTCGACGTCACCCTCCGTGCCGCCCCGGTCCGGACCCACGCGACCGCCACCGTCCGGCTCGAGCTCCCGCCGTCGCTGACCACGGACGCCTCGGCGGCCGACGCCACCATCCGACTCGTCGACGACGTCGCCGCCGAGACCATGATCGCCGTCGCCGCACCCGTCGCCGGCGAGTTCACCGTCCCCAGCCCGACCGTGACCGTCATCGACGCGCGCGGGTTCTTCGAGCAGACGTTCGGTCGCGGCCCGACCGCGACGATCTCGGCCCTCCCGCGACGCCCCGACGACCTGGACCTCGGGACGGCCGACCGGGAGGCCGCCACGCTGGAGGGCGAGTACAGCCGGGAGCGCCGCAGCCGCGGCACCGAGCCCGCCGAGATCCGGCAGTACGTCCCGGGCGAGACGGCCGACCGGATCGACTGGAACGCGACCGCCCGGCTGGCCGAGACCTACGTCAGGGAGTTCGAGGTCGAATCGGCGCTCGAGGCCCGCTTCATCGTCGACGCACGCACCGCCAGCCGGACCGGCGAGCGCGGCGAGACCCCGCTGGACTACCTCCGGGAGGTCGCGCTCGGGCTCCTGGAGCTGTCCCGGGAGCGCCGGGACCCCGTCGCCCTCGCCGTCATCGACGAGGACGGCGTCGCGGACCTCGAGACGCCCCAGACCGGCCGCGGCGGCTACGACCGCATCCGGCGGCGGCTCCGCTCGCTCGACACCGACCCCGACCAGGACGGGCGCCCGGGCCACAGCCGGGTCGGCGGCTCCGCGTCGCTCGCCCGCCGGCTCGCAGCCGTCGACCGGACGGACGGCACGTTCCTCGAGACCCTGTCGACCTGCCTCGAGCGCCGGACGCCGCTTCCCCCGGACCGGTCGCCGGTCCGGGCGGCCACGCGAGCGATCGCCCGGTCCGTGGAGGGCCGCACCGTGCTGTTCACGGACGACGCAAACCGCCGGGAGGTCCGCGAGGCCGTCGAGGAGGCCCGCCGCGAGACCGGCGAGGTCCTCCTGTTCCTCGCCCCGACCGTCCTCTTCGAGCCCGACGCCCTCGCGGACCTCCCGGCGGCCTACGAGCGCTACCGCGAGTTCGAGCGGTTCCGGGCGGACCTGGACGCCCTCGAGGGGGTCACCGTCGTCGAGGTCAACCCCGGCGACCGCCGGCGGACGCTGGAGGAGGCCGGCGAACTCCCCGCCTGAACCGCCCGACGTCCGCCGGTCGCCCCGTCGGCCGGGCCGGGTCGGCGTCGGCCGAGTACCAACACGGCTTTGAAACCCCTGTCCGTTAGGGGAGCCGATGGCATCGGACGCGACGACCGCCGGTCGGCACCGCCCGGATCGTCCACGACCCGTCCCGGGCCTGGCGGTCCTGGCCGCGGCAGCGGTGCTCGCGGTCGGCGGCGACGTCGTCGGGCTCGTCGCCGGCGAGGCCGGCGAGCCCCTCCTCGCGGACCTCACCGGCCCCGTCGTCGCCGGGCTCGTCGTCCTCGTCCGGGTCGCCGCCGGGACGCCGTACGCCTTCGTGGTAGGACAGGTCGGCCTCGTCGTCGGCCTCGACGGCGGCCCGACGACCACCCCGGTCGCCCAGGCGGTGCTCGTCGGCCTCCTCGTCGACGACGTCGCCGCCGGCCGCACGCCCCGCGACGCGACCCGGACCGCGCTGGTCGCGACCGCGACCGCCGTCGGCCTGTTCGCGATCCTCGAGTACGCCGACGGGACGCTGGTCGCCGGCGCCGCGGTCCTGGCCGCCACGGCGCTCGCCGGATACACGATCCACCGGTACGAGCGGCTCTCGCTCGGGCTCGTGGGTGATTCGGGATGAGTACCGGGACCGAGGCCGCCGAGGGGGACGCGGTGGACGGCCCGGACGTCGAGGCGATGGCCGCACGCATCGAGACGCTCGAGGGCGAGATCGAGCGCCTCGAGACGGAGCTGGCCGACGCCCGCCGGACGTCCTACCGTCGGACGGCGCTCGGGATGGCCGCGCTCGGCGGGCTCGCGCTCGCCGGGGCCGCGGCGTTCCCCGGCGTCCGGACCGTCCTCGTCGCGCTGGGCGGGACGGGCCTGTTCGGCGCCCTCCTCACGTACTACCTGACGCCCGAGCGGTTCGTCGGCGCCGGCGTCGCCGGCGGCGTCTACGGCGCGCTCGCCGCGAACCTCGAGGCCATCGCCGCCGAACTGGAGCTCTCCGACGCCGCGGTCTACGTCCCCGTCGACGGCGAGCCGCCCGCCCGGCTGTTCGTGCCCGAGCAACCACCGGCCGCGGGCGGCGTGCCTGGCGCCGACGCGCTCCGGAACGCCTTTGTCGTCACCCCCGTCCACCGCGGGCTGTCGCTCCGCCCGACCGGCGGGCCGCTGCGGGCCGAGTTCGTCGACGCCGTCGCCCCGGTGCCGGCGACCCCCGGCGATCTGGCGCCGGCCGCCGCCGAGGCCCTCGTCGAACAGTTCGAGCTCGTCGACACCGCCGACCCCGACGTCGGCGACGGCCGCGTCACGGTCCGCGTCACCGGGAGCACCTACGGCCCGGTCGACCGCCTGGACCACCCGGTCGCCTCCTTCCTCGCGACCACGTTCGCGACCGCCCTGGAACGCCCGGTCGCCCTCGAGGTCACGCCCGGCTCCGAGGCCGGGACCTACCTCGTCACCTGCCGGTGGGACGTCTTCGAGGACGACGAGCCGGCGTGAGGCCGCCGATCGGGCGGGCAGCGACACGCACGAGACCCGGTCTGGCGCGGTCAGGCGTCGTCGGACCGGTACGGGCCGACGCTGCGCTCGGAGCGGTCCTCCTCGAGCGCGACCGACTCCGTCGACGCGGCGTCGTCGGCCGCCGACTCCGCCGGGACGAACCCGCTCGTGGGCGGTTCGACGCCGTCGACGGCCTCGGCCACGATCTCGTCGGGCTGGGTGCCGCGGAGCCCGGCGTCGGTCTCGAGGACCAGCCGGTGGGCCAGCACCCGGTCGGCGAGCGCCTTCAGGTCGTCGGGGATGACGTAGTCACGGCTCCGGACGGCGGCGTGGGCCTTGGCGGCGTCGAGGAGGTTGATCGACGCCCGCGGCGACGCGCCGTGCTCGACCGCCGGGTGGTCCCGCGTCGCGTCGACGAGGTCGATGACGTACTCCTTGATGCTCGGGGCGACGTGGACCGCCGCGACGGTCTCCTTGCAGGCGATGATCTCCGAGGCCGTCGTGACCGGCCGGATCGCGGCCGCATCCAGGTCCGGCGACTCGTCGAACCGGTCGAGGAGCTCCCGCTCGTCGTCCCGTTCCGGCATGTCGACGACGAGCTTCTGCTGGAAGCGGTCACGCTGGGCCTCCGGGAGCGAGAACACGCCCTCCATCTCGATCGGGTTCTGGGTGGCGATGACGAGGAACGGCGACGGGAGCTGTTTGGTCTCGCCGTCGATCGTCACCTGGTTCTCCTGCATCGACTCCAGGAGGGCGCTCTGGGTCTTCGGCGTCGCCCGGTTGATCTCGTCGGCGACGACCACGTTCGAGAACACCGGGCCCTCCTTCAGCTCGAAGGTCCCGGTCTCCTCGCGGTAGACCCGCGTCCCGGTGATGTCCGCGGGGAGCAGGTCCGGGGTCATCTGGACGCGGGCGTACTCGAGGCCGCTCGCCCGGGCGAACAGGTTCGCGGCGGTGGTCTTCGCGATGCCCGGTACCCCCTCCAGCAGCACGTGACCCCCCGTGAGCGTCGCGATCGTCACGCCCTCGATCAGTTCGTCGTGGCCGACGAGGACCGCCGCCATCTCGTCGCGGAGCGACTGGTACAGCGCGGCAGGGTCACTCATCGTCGTCGGCTTGGGAATTGAGTGATTTAATTCCTTTCATGAGGCTGGTGAGTCGCCCGCGGTCCATCGCGGGGTGCCGCCGCGTCGCGGAATCGGCCAGCGCGTCCGGGCCCGACGACGCCCCGACCGAGGGGTCCGACGGCCGCGGGTACACCCGCCGTTGCCAGGCGAAGACGGCCACGAGCGCCACCGCGACGAGGCCGCCCTGCAGTGGCGGCGAGTCCCGGACGGTCAAGAGCGCCGCGATGACCGGCGGGACGTCGCCGCTGTGGGACGTGTCGATCAGCACCGTGTCGCTACCGTCGACCACGTTCGTGGCGAAGGCCCCGTTTCCGGGCCGGTCGGCCATCACATTGATGAACGCGCTCCCGTCGCCGACGACGACCACCCGGCCCTCGCCGACGGCTTCCGTCGTCGCGACGGGGTAGGAGCCCAGCGCCTCGTCCTCGTCGACCCGGCCGTTGGCGTTGCGGTCGAGGTACCCGAACTCCGACGTGGCGACCAGCACGGTCGCCCCGCCCGGCTCGACCGCCGTCCCGTAGTTGAACGTCAGCGAGTCGACGCCCTCGGTCAGGGGGTGCTCGGAGACGTTTGTCGCCGTCGGGAGCGCGGGCGCCCGGTAGTGGTTGCGATCGTCCCGCAGCAGGGCGCCGTCGAGCCGCGCCTCGGCGCCGAGGCCGTCAAGGAAGTCGTCGGCGGTGCCGTCCCGGTCGGCGATCAACAGCGTGCCGCCGCGCTCCAGGAACGCCTCGATGCGCCGGACGTCCGCGCCGTCGTAGGGCTCCTCGGGCGCGACGACGACGGCGACCGTCCCGTTGCCGTGACCCGCGTAGTCGGTCGTGTTCGTCGCGATTCGGGTGTCGGCGCCGGCGTCGCCGGCGAGCCCGCGGAAGTCCGAGGTCCCCTCCCAGGAGGGGTTGAACGCGCCGAAGGCCGTCACCGACGTCGCCCCGCCGTACACGAGCGCGCCACCCACGACGACGGCGAACAGGACCAATAGCGCCCGCGGGACGTCGACCTCGTGACCGGCGAGCCGCACTACGGCAGCACCTCCGGCGGCAGGATCTCAAGGATGCGCCTGACGACGATGTAGCCGAACACCACGAGTCCCGCCCCGATGAGCCACGGGAGCCGCCGGCGCCACCGCGGCGAGACCGCGACCGGCGCCGTCAGCTCCACGACCACGAGGAACCCGATGAGCGACAGCACGAAGAACAGCTCCAGCGTGAGCGACTCCAGCGCCGCCAGTACCACCATGGCGGCGAGCATCCACGCCAGCTGTGCGTGGACGAACCGTCGGCGGCGACGGGTCTCCATCGGCCGACCCTGGTGGCCGCGCGCTTACCAACCTGTCGGCTCCCGCCACGCCACCGTCCGACCACCGAAGGGCTGCGGCTCCGCCCGACCATCGACGGACCGCGGCACTCCGCGACCGCCGACGGGTCGCGGTCCGACCGACCGCCGCCGGAGTGCGAAGGAACTACAGCGGTCGCCCCGAAAGGCGCCGGCGATGACGACCGAGTCGGCCGCGGTCCGGGCCCTGGCGATCCTCGTCCTCCTGGCCGTCCTCGGCGGACTCTTCGTCGTCGCCGGCACGGACCGGCCGAACCCGGACGCCGGGGACTACCCCAGCGCGGACGAGGTGGGCCCGAACCCCGACGCGTACGTGGGCGACCCCGTGTCGCTCGGCGGCCGCGTCGTCGCCACCGATCCGGTCGTCGTCGCGGTCCCATACGGGACCGGCGGGACGTACCGGGCGAGGGTGACGGGCCTCGACCGCCCGGTGTCGGAGGGCGACTACGTGACGGCCTTCGGCACGCTCTCGGACCCCTCGACGCTCGCCGTCGATCGGGTCATCCTGCGGGAGCCCTGGGAGATGTGGTACATGTACCTCGTGTCCTTCGTCGGCGGCGCCTGGGTCCTGGCACGGATACTGCGCCGCTGGCGGTTCGACGCCGACCGACTGGCCGTCGTGCCCCGCGACGAGCCGGTGTCGATACGGGAGGCGGTCGATGCCTGACGTCCTGACGCACGTCCTGATCGGCTACGTCGTCGGTACCCTGCTGGCCGCCCGGGTCGAGGGCCTGGGTCCGGAGGCGGTGACGGTCGCGATGGCCGGCGCAATCTCGCCGGACCTCGTGAAAATCAAGCTCCTCGTCCCCGACCCGTACGTCGAGGCCGCACTCGGGGTTCCGTTCTCCTGGGCGCCGCTGCACGCCGTCCCCGGGGTCGTCCTGGTCGCTGGACTCGCCGGCCTCGTCGTGTCGCGGGAGTACCGCCGGGCCACGGTCGCACTCGTCCTCGTCGGTGCCGCCTCGCACCTGTTCCTGGACGGCCTCCTGGTCAAGCCGACCGGGTACGCCGCCGAGCTGCTGACCCCGTTCGTCGACTATCGCACCCCGGAGGTCGGACTCTACGTGAGCAGCGACCGGTGGCCCGCGGCGGTCGCCGGCGTCGCCGCGGCCTGCGCGTGGGCCTGGCGCCGGGCCCGCGACCGCCGAGACCCGGCCCGTTAGTCCGGCTCCAGCCGACCGTCGGCGAGCCGGTACCGGCGTTCGAACCGGTCTGCGAGGGCGCGGTCGTGGCTCACGACCACGAGCGCGGTGTCCGTCTCGGCCTGCAGTTCGAACAGGAGCTCGAGGACCGACGCGGCGGTGTCGGGGTCGAGCTGGCCGGTCGGTTCGTCGGCCAGCACGACGGCGGGCCGGTTCACGAGCGCCCGGGCGATGGCGACGCGTTGCTTCTCGCCGCCGCTCAACGTCGCCGGATACCGGTCGCGTCCGGCGGCGGTGAGCCGGCGGGTGCCGAACGTCCGGTTCGTCCCGGGCGGCACCGCCACGGCGTACGTCGACACACCGGCCGGCCCTGTCACCTCGGCGACCGGCAGCACCACGGCCCCGGGGTCGGCGGCGGCCGCGGCCGCGCCCGTCGAGCCGTAGTAGGTCGCGCTGCCCGGCGATTCCAGGCCGGCCGCGATCTCGGCCGTCCGATCGCCGGCGGCGACGACGAACAGCACCGTCCCGACGAGGAACGCGGCCGTCACCGCGATCACCAGGACGGCCAGGCGGTCCTCGCGGGACCACCGGAGCGACAGCGTCCGGCGGTAGCTCACCGGAACCACGCTCCGTCGCGGCGACCACGAGGGCACCAACGGTACATCCCGAACACACGTAGTGGACGTGAGTGACCGTATAACGGCTTCGCCTTCCACCCCGGGTCAACCGATACGCCTCGGAACCGAAGCGCATCGACCTGACCCCGCACCGTTCGAGGGTGGCCGCCCGGACCCACGGCACTCCACCTTTATGCCCGTCCGCCGTCACCGGCCGCCATGGAGTTCCCCGACGCCCTCCAGGCCGTCCTCGACGGCTACCGGTCGCGGGCCGCCGAACTGCTGCCCGCGTACTTCCTCTCGCCCGCGGTCGCACAGGTCGCCCGCGTCGTCGCCATGGCGGGGCTCGCGGTCGCCTACGCGTTCCTCTCGGTGACCGGACGGCTCGCCCGGTTCCGGGCCGACCTCCGTGCCGCCCCCGAGCCACCCGGCCCCGAGGCCGGCTTCGACGCCTACGACCGGTGGTTCGAGGCGGTGCTGCCGGCGTTCGAGCGCCTCGTCACCCCCGAGGTCGTCGGCATCCTCGCGGTCACGCTGGTCCTGACGCTCGCGGTCTGGACGGTGCTGTACGCGGTCGCGACCGCCGCCCAGCTCGGCTGCTGCTGGGCGATCATGCGCGACGAGCGCGGCACGACGGCCGCCATCCGGGCTGCCGGCCGGTACTGGGGCCCGCTGCTCGGGTTGCTGCTCCTCCAGCTCCTCCTCGCGGGCCTGCTGACGGTGACGGCGTTCGCGCCGGTCCTCGGCCTCGCCACCGTCTCCCCGGTCGCCGCGGTGTTCCTCGCGTTCGCGCTCGGGTTCGTCTGGCTCCTCGCGCTGGTCGTCCTCCGGGCCGTCTTCGCGTTCGCCGCCGTCGCCGTCGTCGTCGAGGACGTCGGCGTCGCCGCGGGGCTTCGGGGTGCCGTCGCGTTCGCCCGCCGGAACGCCGCCGTGGTGCTCGGCTACCTCGTCGCCGTCCTCGGACTCTACGTCCTCGTCGGGTCGGTCGCGGCCAGCGGCGGCGCGGGCAGCGCCGCGGTCTCGGGCCTGATGGGCCTGGTCGTCGCTTCGCCGACGCTCGACCTCCTCAAGACCGCACTGTACGGCGACGACGTCGCGACGGTGACGCCGCCCGACGCCCCCGAGGCGTCGGCGTTCCAGCAGGCCCGCGCGGGACTCCACGGCGGGCTCGCGGCGATGCGGGCCTTCGTCGCACGGCACCCCGGCCTGCACGTCCTCGCGGCTGCGCTGCTCGTCGCGGGCGCCGTCGGCGGCTGGCTCCTGGCCGCACCGTACGAGGGGCTCGTGACGGCGTCCATCGACGCCCGGCTCGCAACCCACTCGCCGCGGACGGCCGTCGTCGCGTTCACCACGAACAACGTCGGCGTCGCCGTCAGCACCGCCTTCTCCGGGCTGGCCCTCGGGGTACCCGCCGGCGTCTCGCTGGTGTTCAACGGGGCGCTGCTCGGCGTCCTCGGGCGCCTCGAGGTCGCCCCGGTCGTCCTCGTCGCGTTCGTCGTCCCCCACGGGGTCATCGAACTCCCGGCGTTCGTGATCGCGGGCGCCCTCGGGTTCTCGCTCGGCGCGGACGCCTGGCGGGCGCGACGCGGCCGCCTCGACCGCCGGGGACTGGCCGACGCCCTCGAACGCGGCTTCCGGGTCCTGGTCGGCGTCGCCGTGCTGCTCGCCGTCGCCGGCCTCCTCGAGGGCCTGGTCAGTCCCTACTACTTCCGGCCCTTCCTTGGCTGATAGCCCCGGGTGTTATCAGAGCCAGAAAACCCCGATATCCCATTATGTATCCGTGGTGTGAACATGCGGGTGAGTGAGGACCACCCATGAGCACCAACCAGCAGGGGACCTCCGTCGAGGAACTCTGCCGCGAACTGGAGGGTATCGACGAGCCGACCGACGCCGGACAGTCCGGCCGCGAGGTCCGGTCGGAGGCGATCGTCGCGGAGGCCACCGCCGGACTCGCCGCCGGGGAGGGCTTCGCCTTCAGGGAACAGCTCGTCAAGGAATCCCTCGACGAACTGCTCGTCGTCCTGGTCGCGCTGAGCGACGGGAGCACCCACGGCAAGGGACTGATGGGCGACCTCGCCGACGCCTTCGGCGTCCACCTCAGCCCCGGCACCGTCTACCCGAAGCTCCACGACCTGGCTGACGAGGGGATCCTCGAGATGCACGAACTCGTCCGGACCAAGGAGTACCGCATCGCCGACCCCGAGGCCGCCCGCGAGCGCGTCGAGGGCGCCCTCCAGCAGCACTTCGCGCTCGGCGCCATCTTCAACAGCGCCATCGAGGAGTTCTGACGGCCGCGCCGGCGACTACGCGCGACTCGCTGGGGTCCGGTCGTCCGCCCGTGCGTCCTCCCGCTCGTGGACCCGTCGCCGTAGCAGTGATACCGCGACCGGGCCGATTCGACGGGTACGGTCAAAGACCGATTTGATCGTCCAATAGCGCTAACATGTTTCCCCGGCTAGCGACGGGTGTGAACCGACGCAGCTTCATCGCGGCGGCCGCCGCGGCGACGACGACCGCGGTAGCCGGCTGTCTCGCCGACGGCCCGCCCGCCACCGATCCGGATGGGGACGCGACCGACGAGCCGACGGACGAGCCGTCGGCGTCGCCGGACCCGACGCCCGGGGACCCCCGGCTGGCCGACACCGACTTCGAGGTGACGGACGTCGCCTGCGGGACCGCCGACAGCCACCACGACGTGACGACCGGGGACGGGACGGTCACCGTCGATGGCGTCGTCGACGGCCGCAACACCTGCTACACCGCCGAACTCGTCCGCGGGGAGTACGTCGGCGCGGACGACACCCTGTACGTCGAGGTCGAGGCCCGCGAGCGCGACGACCCCGAGGCGTGTGCCATGTGTCTGGTCGAGATCCACTACACCGCGACGTTCGCGTTCGAGAACGGCACTCCGGACCGCGTCGAGGTCGACCAGCGGGGCGCCACCACCGGGTCCGCCTCTTCCAGCGAGCGCGCGAGCGGGAGCGCCACCCCACCGGCCGACGAGGACGGGACCACACCCGACGACGACTGACGCCCACGGGGCGACCCGGGAGCACACCGGCAGACTGCGCCGGGACCGATGGGTCCGAACCCCGTCGGCCGCGGGCCCGAGACGGCCCCGGCGTCCGTGGCCGACTACCGGGCGACCGGGACCCCCTTGAGCCCGTACCGCGGCACCCCCTCCTCGACGTAGATCCGGCGCGGCACGGCCCTGACGCGGTCGCCGACGTCGGCCTCGCCGACGAGCTGTATCGGCAACGAGACCGTTCCGTCGCCGGCCGCGAACCGCGCGATCGCGACCCCGAAGGAGCCCTGCTTGGCCTGCTGGTCGGCGAACTCCGGCGGCGCGCCGCCCCGCCCGATGGTGGTCGACGCCTCGACGGTCCCGGTCCGGGACGCCTCGACGGGGTCGAAGTCGACCAGGCCGTTGCAGTCCGGGCAGGCGCCCTCGGGCGGGAAGGCGACGGCACCGCAGTCGGGACACCGGCCGGCGGCGTGGCGGTGCCGTTGCGGGAGGCTGCGACGCCACGTCGGCACCGGCACGTGGGCGGCACCGCCGTCCGGCGGCTCGCCGACGATGTCGCCCCGACGCCGGAGGTACGCCGGGTAGTCCAGCTCGCGGTCGGCGGCAAGCGAGGTCTCCGTCGGCGCCGTTCCCTCGAGGCGGAGTGCGGTCGCGCCGGCACCCGACCCCCACGCGACCGCAAGCGTCCGGTCGTGACCGGACTCGAACGCCCGCACGAGCCCGAGGGGGACGCTGGCGGCGGCGGTATCGCCCAGCTCGGAGACCGTCTCGACGGCCGCGATCGCCTCGGCGTCGATGTCGGTCCGGTACGGGAGCTTGCCGTTCGGCGCCTGCACGGCCGCGGCGTCGTAAATGAGGGCGGTCCCGTCGGGGGTCAGCCCGTCGACGGCAGCAGCGATCGGCTCCGTGAACGCGGCCCGGCCGTACGTGCCGACGTCGAGGCCCTCCAGGTCGCGGCTGCCCGGTCGCCGGAACCGCGTGCCGGGCCGCGGGTCGGCCGACGTCGCCGACGCCTCGACCGTCGCGGTGGCGTCCGGGCCGACGAGGAACGCGGCGGCGCCGGCTCCGGCGGCGTGCTCCCGGGGGTCGTCCGGTTCACCCCCCGGGCAGTCGGCCGCGGCAACGAGCGCGAGTCCGCCGCGGTCGAGGGCGTCCAGCAGCGCGTCGACGCCCGCGCGGGTGTGACCGCCGTAGACCCGCGTGGCGGCGTCCGACGGGGCCTCGACGTAGGAACCGAGCCGCGGCGTCAGATCCTCCTCGGCGAGCGGCGGCGTCGTGGTGGCCAGCGAGATCGATTCGAGGGCGTCGCCAGCGGCGTCGCCGGCCGACAGCGCCCGACGAGCGGCCTCGACGGCCATCGTCAGGGCGTCCTCGTCGGCGTCGGGGACCGCTTTCGTCTCGACGCCGGGGGCGTCGAACCGGCCCCAGGCGTCCTCGAACGTCCCGGCCGTGACACGATTTCCGGGCGCGTAGGCGCCGGCCGAGAGGATGCCGCGGGTCACGCCGGGCCCTCCCGGCGGTCCTCGCGTTCGAGGACGTGGACCACGGCGGCCCCGCCGGAGCCGCCGACGTTGTGCGTCAGCCCGACCGCCGGCGCGTCGAGCTGCCGGTCGCCGGCGCGGCCGGTCAGCTGGTCGAACGCCTCGACGACCTGGCCGGCGCCCGTCGCGCCGATCGGGTGGCCCTTCGACTTCAGGCCGCCCGAGGTGTTCACCGGCAGCTCCCCGTCGGGTCGCGTCGCGCCGGACGCGACGTAGGGCCCGGCGTCGCCGCGTTCGCAGAACCCGAGGTCCTCGTAGGCGAGCAGTTCGGCGATGGCGAAGCAGTCGTGGACCTCCGCGAAGTCCAGCGCCGCCGGCGCGACGCCCGCCCGCTCGTAGGCCACCTCGGCAGCCCGTTCGGAGGCCGGGATTGCGGTGTAGGTGTCCCGCTGGAACAGTCCGACGCGATCCGACGCCGCCCCGACGCCGGCGACCCGGACCGGCCGGTCGGTGTACTCGTCGACGACGTCCTCGCTGACGACCAGCGCGGTGGCGGCGCCGTCGGTGGTCGGACAGCAGTGGTACAGCGTCAGGGGCTCGGCGACGGCGGGCGCGTTCACGGCGTCCTCGAGCGTGCAGGTGAAATCCAGCTGGGCCTTCGGGTTCTTCGCGCCGTTGTCGTGGTTCTTCACCGCGACCTCCGAGAGCTGCTCGGCCGTCGTTCCGTACTCGCGCATGTGGGCCGACGCCATCTGGGCGTACACGCCGGCGAAGGTGGTGCCGGAGAGCCGCTCCCACTCGGTCTCCCCGGAGACGCCGAGCCAGTACCGGACGGCGTCCCCGGAGAGGTCCGTCATCACCTCGATGCCGCCGGCGAGGACGACGTCGGCCATCCCGGACCGGACGGCCATCACGGCCTGCCGGAGCGCGTAACCCGAGGCGGCACAGGCGTTCTCGACCCGGGTCACGGGCACGCCGTCCAGCCCGACGTGCTCGGTACACGCCGGCCCCGGGAGTCCGAGCTGGCGGCCGCCGACGCCGAGCGTGCCGAGGTAGGCCTCGTCGACGTCCGCCAGGGCGAACCCCTCGTCGACGCTGTCGACGGCGGATTCGACGGCCGCCCGGAACAGCGATCTGTAGCTCTCGTCGGGGAAGGCGCCGTACTCCGACTGGCCCGCACCGACGACGTACGCATCCCGCATACCGGCGCGTGGGTCCTCGGGGTATTAACAGTGGTTCTGTTGCGGAGCCGTCGGCCACTCGTCGAGACGGCGCCTTCGAATAGGGGTACGCAGCGGCCGACGCTGCTGACCGGGTTCCGGTCTCCTGGAAAACTCGGGTAGCACACCGTGACGGAATCGGTGTCCGATCCGCGGGCCGTGGACCGACAGGAGTTCCTTTCGCATGGTACATACGTCAGGACGCCATCACGTCCCGCTAATGAGCGACCGGAGTCGGACGGCGGACGGACACGGCGTCGTCGGAACGCCGAGGCGTGGCCTGTTCATGGCTACGTTCGGTTTTTTCGCGGGCCTGACGACGATCGTCTTCTACGGTGCCGCGGGCCCCGTCTTCGAGGAACACCTGGCACTGACCGGCGTCTTCCACGGGCTTCTGCTCGGCTCGCCGCACCTCAGTAAAGCGGTCCTCAGGATCCCGTTCGGCGCCTGGGTCGACGAGGCCGGGGGGAAGAAGCCGATGCTCATCCTGTTGGTATCGACGATAGTCGGGATCGCCGGACTCGTCGTCACGCTGTCCCTGACGTACCCGGAGGAGTTCGGGATGCACCTCTACCCGTTGCTCGTCCTGTTCGGGTTGCTGGCGGGAGCAGGCGGGGCGACGTTCTCCGTCGGCATCAGCCAGACCTCCTACTGGTATCCCAGCGACAGACAGGGGTTCGCGATGGGTGCGTTCGCCGGTGCCGGGAACATCGGGCCGGGGATGGTCGTCTTCGTGCTGCCCGTGCTGATCGCGGCCGTGGGGCTGACGGCAGCGTACTCGGTCTGGCTCGCGTTCGTCGTCGTCGTGAAGGTCGCGTACGCCTGGTACGCGGTCGATCCGTACTACTTCCAGCTCCTTCGACAGGGGAAGGACGCGGAGACGGCCCGGGAGACGGCGGACGACCTCGGGCAGGACATCTTCCCGTCCGGGAACACCTGGGAGTCGCTGCGGGAATCCGCCTCGATCGAACGGACCTGGGTCCTCGTCTTCCTCTATACGGTCTCGTTCGGTGGCGGGTTCACCTCCCTTTCCGCCTGGTTCCCCACATACTGGGACCTGTTCCACGGCTTCGACCTCTCGACGGCGGGCCTGCTCGCCGGTATCTTCATCGTCTACGGGTCGCTCATCAGGATCCCCGGCGGTAGTATCAGCGACCGGTTCGGCGGGGAGAACGTCGCGATCGCGAGCTTCAGCGTCATGGCCGTCGGTGCGGTCGTCATGACGTTCGCGGCCGGGTTCTGGCCGGCGTTCGTCGGGATGATGGTCCTGGGCACCGGGATGGGCATCGCCAACGCGGCGGTGTTCGAGTTGGTCCCGAAGTTCGTCCCGGAAGCCGTCGGCGGCGCCTCCGGCTGGATCAGCGGCATCGGCGGCGGCGGAACGCTCGTGATCCTCCCGGCGCTGGGGTACTACACCGACGTCTTCGGCAAGGTCGGCTACGCGCGGGGGTTCTCACTCTTCGTCGTACTGAGCGTGGTGTGTGCCGCGGTCGCGTTCGCGCTGAAGATCTACGGCCCCGAAACCGGGGACGCCGACGTCGAAACACCCGTACACTGACGCCGGTGTCCCGGCGAGCAGCGGTCGCCAGCGGGAACAGCGGTCGAGGGCGAACAATAGAGGGATCGTTACTCCGCAGGATCCCGGGGGACGGTCAGGACCGGCATTTCCGCATGTCGAACGACGTTTTCGGTGACGCTCCCGAGCAGAGCCCGTTTGACGCCGGTTCTCCCGTGGGTCCCCATCACGATCACGTCGACGTCGTTTGCTTCCGCATACGAGAGGATATCGTCGTGGGGGTTCCCGTGCGTGACGGTCGTCGTCGCCTCGACGCCGCGGTCCCTCGCACGCGCCGCGATTTCACCGGTGGCTTCTCGTCCCTCCTTCTCCAGGACATCCAGCAGATTATCCAATCCGGGGACACCTTCCCCGGTCCCGGACACGGTGGTCGGTTGATCGACGATGTACAGGACGTCGAGTGTCGCTCCGTGAGTTTCAGCGAGTTCTATCGCGGCATCGACGGCCGGTCCAACGCCCTCACTACCATCCGTCGGATGTAGTACTCGATCGAACATGTGCTCTCGAGGTACGGTTCGTGCTACCGGTCCGAAGATACAAGAATGGCTCCGGTCGGAGACGGAGCCGAGCTCGGACCGACACGTCCCGACGACGTGGGCGTCACTCGTCTCGGGCGGTCGGCCGGGCGCGGCCCAAACGCAGCCCCGCTGGAGCCGAAGTACCCGCGTTCGTGGAAACCCTTACGTGTCTCTTCCCGAACCCCACTGTATGGCCGACCCCATCGATTACGCCGCCATCGACCGCCGGAACTACTGGGCGCTCGACCGCGCACTCCAGCGCACCGTCCGACGCCGTTGTGGCTCGGATTCCGACCGCGACGCCCTGCTCGCCGAGTTCGGCGAACTCATGGGCACGACGGTCACCGAGAACGCCGACGTGGTCGAGGACAACCCGCCCGAGCTCGACACCTACGACCGTCGCGGCGAGTTGCTGAACGAGGTGACCCACCACCCGTTCCACGTCGAGAACGAACGTATCGTCTACGAGAACGGCGTCATCGCGAACCTCTTCTCGGCGCCGCCCGACCTCGACGAGCCGCTCGAGCACGTCGAACACTTCGCACAGTTCTGCCTGATGGACTACACCTCGAGCGTCGGGCTGAGCTGTCCGGCCGCGATGACCGGCGGCGCCGCGCTCGTGCTGGAGAAGTTCGACGACGGTAGCCTCGATGAGTACTACGACGCCCTCACCGCCCGGGAGTACGACGAGCTGGCGACCGGCGCGATGTTCCTCACCGAGAAGCAGGGCGGCAGCGACGTCGGCGCCAACGAGGTCCGGGCCGAACCCACCGACGGAGACGGGGTTTACGAGCTGTACGGCGAGAAGTGGTTCTGCTCGAACATCGACTCGGAGGCCGCCCTCGTGCTCGCGCGGCGGCCCGACGCCCCCGAGGGCACGGAGGGTCTGTCGCTGTTCCTCTACCCCGGCGTCGAGCAGGGCGACCGCGACGCCGTGCTGTTCCGCCGGCTGAAGGACAAGCTCGGCACGAAGAGCGTCCCGACGGGCGAGGTGGAGTTCCGCGGCGCCGAGGCGTACCTCGTCGGCGAGCCCGAGTCGGGCTTCAAGTACATGTCCGAGATGCTGAACATGGAGCGGCTGTACAACGCCATCGGGAGCGTCGGTGCCGTCGGCCGCTCGCTTTTGGAGGCGAAGGAACACGCCTTCGACCGGGAGGCCTTCGGCGAGGTGCTCGCCGACCAGCCGCTCATGCGGCGTGACCTCGTCGACATGGCCGTCACCCACGAGGCCGCGATGGCCGTGACCTTCGAGGCGGCCGCCCGGTTCGGCGCCCGCGAACGCGCCGTCGCCGACGGCGTCGGCAGCGGGGACGACGACGGCGACGAGGACGCCTTCCGCCTCATGCGGATGCTCGTCCCGGTCGTGAAGTACCGGACCGCCCGCGAGGCGGTCGACGCCGCCTCCTACGCGATGGAGATCAGGGGCGGCGACGGCTACGTCGAGGACTACGTCAACCCCCGCCTGTTGCGGAACGCCCAGGTGCTCCCCATCTGGGAAGGCCCCTCCAACATCATGGCGCTGGACGTCCTCCGGTCGATGCTGTCGGAGCGGTCCCACGAGGTGCTGCTCGACACCCTCGAGGACCGACTGGCCGCCATCGACCACCCGCGACTCGCCGACGCCAGGGACACCGTCGCGGCGGAGCTCGACGGGCTCGCCGACGCCTTCGACGCCGTCGCCACCGCCGGTCGCGATGGCGCCCAGCGGGAGGCCAAGGAGCTGGCCGACTACGTCTTCGACGTCACCGCCGGCGTCCTGCTGCTGGAGCGCGCCCAGTGGCGGTTCGAGGAGGCCGCCGACGCCCGCGAGGCCGTCGTCGCCGAGTGGTTCGTCCGTCGGGAACTCGCCGACCGGGACGCCCGCGGCATCACCGAGGGTACCGACCTCACGGACGAGGCCTTCGACGCCGTGGTCCGGTTCGACCGCGTCGAACCCGAGGAGCGCGTCGAGACGGCTGCGGACGACTGACGGGTCCCCGCCCCGGACGGCGTCCTCGGAGTTCGAATCCGTGGAGCCAGCCGCTCGGCCCCGGCTCCTTCCGGAACGGCCGCGGACCATCCCCGGCCACGGCCCTCATGTCAGCGTGGTAGCGCGTCGAGAAATCGTTAAGTACGGCTACCGCCGTGCTAACTGATACCATCCATGTCGGAGCACGCCGACGGGGACGCGACGGTCACGCTGCTGGAGTTCGCGCTCTCGGATTCCTCCTACCCTTCGTGGCCGCCTCCGACGGCGACGCCGAGGCGACCCTCGAGGAGATGCTCCCCCGCGGCGAGGACGGCTACGGCGAGTTCTTCAGCGTGAGCGGCCGGGAGCCCGCAGCGCTCCTGGCGATGGCCGAGGCCCACGGCGACATCGACGCGGAGGTCATCGTCGAGCGCGAGGACGGCGGGCTGTTCGAGTTCGTCGTGGCGGAGAACTGTCCGGCCGTCGCGCTCGCGGAGGCGGGCGCGCTCCCGCGCACCGTCGAGGCGACCGACGGAGAGGGCCGCATCGTCGCCGAGGTCCCGCCGGAGGCCGACACGGCGGCGATCGCCGAGCGGTTCCTCTCGGATCACCCGGACGCCGACCTCGAGCGCAAGTCCCAGCAGCCGTACGCCACGCCGATGTTCTCGCCACGCGAACTCGAGTCGGCCCTGGAATCCCAACTCACCGAGCGGCAGCGGGAGGTCCTGCTCGCCGCCCACGAGGAGGGTTACTACGACTGGCCCCGGGACACGTCGGGCCAGGAGCTGGCCGAGGAGTTCGGGCTCACCCCGCCGACGCTGCACGACCACCTGCGGGCGGCCGAGCGGAAGCTCGTCTCGCTCGTCATCGAGGAGACCGGTTCCCGGTAGGGCGGGGCGTGGCCGCTGCGGTCTCGGACCGCCGGAGCAGCCCGACGAACCAGGCACCCAGAGCAGCCCGACGAACCAGGCGCCGGCGAACCCCGAGCGGCGTCACCTTGAGGGCCCCGGCGCGATATCCGACGGTATGCAGTGGCGTCTCGCCGCCGACGTCGGCGGCACCTTCACCGACCTCGTCGCCGTCGCCGACGGGACCGTCCACGTCGAGAAGGTCGCCTCCACGCCCGACGCCCCCGAACGCGCCGTCACGGAGGGCCTCGACGCCGTCGCCGACCGCGTCCCGCCGGCCGAGGTCGGCTACTTCGCCCACGGGACGACCGTCGCGACGAACGCCGTCCTGGAGGGCGAGTTCGCCGAGACGGCCCTGGTCACGACCGCGGGGTTCCGCGACGTCCTCGAAATCGGGCGCCAGGACCGCCCGGACATCTACGACCTCCACGGCGAGAAGCCGGCGCCCGTAGTGCCGCGGGACCGCCGCTACGAGGTCGAGGAACGGCTCGACGAGCGAGGCCAGGTCCTCGTGCCGCTAGACGAGGACGCCGTTGCCGCCCTGGCTGACGACATCGAGGTCGACAGCGTCGCCGTCGCGCTGCTGTTCGCCTTCGAGAACTCGGCCCACGAGCGAGCGGTCGGCGACGCGCTGGCCGACGCCGGCGTCGACAGCGTGTCGCTGTCCAGCGACGTGCTCCCGGAGATCCGCGAGTACGAACGAACGCTGGCGACGGCGCTGAACGCCGCGATCCGGCCGGTGATGGACGCCTACCTGGGCCGGCTGGCCGCCGACCTGGAGGAGGCTGGCGTCGACGTCCCGCTCCGCGTGATGGGATCCGACGGCGGCGTCATCGACGCCGACGTCGCCCGGGAACGACCCGTCGAGACGCTGCTGTCCGGTCCGGCCGCCGGCGTCCGCGGCGCCGCCCACGTGGCCGGCCGGCTCGGCCGCGAGGACCTGGTGACGATGGACATGGGCGGCACCTCGTGTGACGTCGCGCTGGTCACCGGCGGCGACCCGCTCGTGAGCACCGACGTCGAGGTGGGCGACTACCCGGTCGCCGTTCCGACGGTCGACGTCCACACCGTCGGGTCGGGCGGCGGGTCGATCGCCCGGCTCGACGACGGCGGCGCCCTCCGGGTCGGCCCCGAGTCGGCGGGCGCCGACCCCGGCCCGGTCTGCTACGGCCGCGGCGGCACCGAGCCCACGGTGACCGACGCCCACGCCGTCCTCGGGCGGATCGACCCGACCGCGTTCGTCGGCGACGTCGGCGGCGCCGCCGACGCGACCCGGGCCGCATTCGACGATCTCGGCGACCGCCTCGGCGTCGACGCCCGCGAGGCCGCCGGCGGCGTGCTCCGGGTGGCGAACGCCACCACCGCGCGGGCGCTCCGCGTGGTCTCCGTCGAGCGGGGGTACGATCCCCGGGAGTTCGCGCTGGTCGCCTTCGGCGGCGCCGGCCCGTTGCACGCCGCCGACGTGGCCGCCGACGTCGGCGTCCCCGAGGTCCTGGTCCCGCGCGCCGCCGGGGTCCTGTCGGCCGTCGGGCTGCTGGTCTCCGACGTCACCCACGAGGCAGCCCGGTCGATGGTCCGCCCCTGGGCCGACCTCGAGCCGGCCGACCTCGAAGCGCAGTTCCGGGCGTTCGAACGCGAGGGCGCCGACCGGACGCCGCCCGACCTCCCGGTCGAGCACGATCGGTTCCTCGACGGCCGCTACGACGGCCAGTCGTTCGACCTCCCCGTGCCCGCACCTGCCCCGCTCGACGAGGCGGCCCTCGACGCCGTCGCCGACCGGTTCCACGAGCGCCACCGGGAGCGCTACGGCCACGCCGCCCCGGACGAGCCGCTGGAGCTGGTCGCCGTCCGCGTCCGGACCCGCGGCGTCGTCGAGCCGCCGACGCTGGCGCCGCCCGCGGCGTCGGGCGACGTCGACGACGCGATCCGGGAGACCCGCACCGTCCGGTTCGACGCCGACCGCGAGACCCCGATCTACGACCGGACGCGGCTCCCCACCGGCGCCGACGTCGATGGCCCGGCCGTCGTCGAGGGCCCCGACACCACGGCCGTCGTCCGGCCCGACGACGCCCTGACCGTGGCCGACGACGGCACGCTTCGCATCGAGGTGGACCCATGACCGAAGACGAGGATGCCGACGAGGCCGCCGACGCTCCCGATGTCCCCGGCGACGACACCGACACCGACACCGGCCGCGGTCAGGACGACGACGGCGTGGATTCCGTGACGCTCGAGGTCGTCCGCAACGCCTGTGCGGCCGTCTGCGAGGAGATGAACGCCACGCTCGTCCGGACCAGCTACTCGCCGAACATCAAGGAGCGGCAGGACTGCTCGTGTGCGCTGTTCGACGCCGACGGCGACCTCGTCGCGCAGGCCGAAACCCTTCCGGTCCACCTCGGTGCGATGCCGTTCTCGGTCGCGGCGGCCCTGGAGGCGTATCCGCCCGACACGCTGGAGCCCGGCGACGCCGTCCTCCTGAACGATCCCTACGAGGGCGGCGCCCACCTCCCGGACCTGACGCTCGTGACGCCGGTCCACGTCGACGGCGACCTCGTCGCGGTGACGGCGAACCGCGCCCACCACGCCGACGTCGGCGGCGCGACCGCGGGCAGCGTCGGCGCCGACTCGACGGAGATCTACCAGGAGGGCCTCCGCATCCCGCCCGTCAAACTCCAGGACGGCGGTGAACCCGACCGGGCCGTCTACGAGTTCATCGAGGCCAACGTCCGGACGCCCGAGGAGCGCCGCGGCGACCTCCGCGCCCAGGTCGCCGCCAACGAGACCGGCGCCGACCGCGTCCGGGAACTCGTCGGCCGCTACGGCGTCGACACCTACCGCGACGCCCTCGCGGCGATCCAGGACTACTCCGAACGCCGGATGCGCGCGGAACTCGACACGATCCCGGACGGCACCTACCGCTTCGAGGACGTCCTCGACGGCGACGGCCGCGGCGCCACGGACCTCCCGATCGTCGCCACGGTGACCGTCGACGGCGACGCGGTCGCGATCGACTTCGAGGGGTCCGCGGACCGGACTGCGGGCCCGGTCAACGCCGTCTTCGCCGTCACGGCGTCGGCGACCTACTACGCCGTCCGCGCGATAACTGACCCGGACATCCCGCCGAACGCGGGCTGCTACCGCCCGGTCGAAATCGAGGCGCCCGAGGGAAGCATCGTCGACCCGAACCCGCCGGCGGCGGTCGTGGGCGGCAACCTGGAGACCTCCCAGCGCGTCACCGACGTCGTCCTCGGCGCCTTCGCCGAGGCGGTCCCCGAACGCGCCGTCGCGGCGGGCCAAGGCACGATGAACAACGTCACCTTCGGCGGCACCGACGACGCCGGCGACGCCTTCGCGTTCTACGAGACCCAGGCCGGCGGGTACGGCGCCCACGCCGGCGGCGACGGGATGGACGCCGTCCACGTGCACATGAGCAACACGCTCAACACGCCCGCGGAGGTGCTGGAGACGGCCTACCCGCTGCGGGTCCGGCGGTACGCGCTCCGGCCCGACACCGGCGGCGCCGGCCGTCACCGCGGCGGACTCGGCGTCCGACGCGACATCGAGGTCCGCACGGACGCGGTCTGCAGCCTGCTCGCCGACCGCCAGCGGCACGCGCCCTACGGCCTGGCGGGCGGCAACGCCGGCGCGACGGGCGAGACGTACCTGCTGGACGGCGACGACCGGACGCGAATCGACGCCAAGTCCACCCACGACCTCGACGCCGGCGACGTAATCAGCCTCAGGACGCCCGGCGGTGGCGGCTACGGCGACCCGGCCGAGCGGTCCCGGGAGGCGCTCCAGCGGGACCTCCAGCTCGGGAAGATCGACGAGGCGACGGCGCGTGAGGTCTACGGGTACGACCCGGAGGTGTGATCGCCGCCCCGGAACCCGTCGGGATCGTCGCGGCGGTCTACGGGTGCTCGTCGTCGAAGATGACGCCGTCGCAGTCGCCGCGCATCACCGCGTCGCCGGTCTCGTCGCGACAGACGTACTCCATGCGGACGCGGCGACCGTCGTCGCGGTCGGTCACGTCGGTGACGGTCATCTCGCACGTCACCACCTCGCCGGTCCTGACCGGCCGGTAGAACGTGTAGTTCAGCTCGCGGGCGACGTACCCGAGTTCGCCGCCGACCTTCGTCGGGAGGGTGCCGGTCAGCAGCCCGTGGACGACCAGCCGCCCCTCGTCGTCGGGCTCGAGGTGCCGTGGGTTCTCGTCGCCGGACACGTCGACGAACTGCTCGACGTCCGCCGGGGTGAACGTCCGCGTGTGGGTGAAGGTCCGGCCCTCCGCGACGTCCTCGGGATCGGCGGGTTCATCGGTCACGTTCTGCCCACGGCAGCGGCGCGCTTCAACGTTCGGGGCAAGCGACACGCAGCAAGACCCCTGGAAGGGGTGCCGTACGGGTTACCCGGTCTCGTCGGGGGCACCTGGTCTCGTCGGCCGGGGCACCCGGTCGAGCGAGGCGCCCCGAGCCGGAGTCCGGCGTCCTCGAGTTCAGGCAAATATTATCACCGGGCCGCGCGTGGACCGCGCCATGCCGTACAGCTACGAACCCCACCACTTCGAGGACCTCGAGGTCGGCCGGACCTTCCGGAGCGCCGGCCGCACCATCACCGAGACGGACTTCCACCTGCACTCGATGTTCACCGGCGACTGGACCGAACTCCACACGAACAAGGAGTACTCCGAGCAGGGGCCGTTCGGCGCCCGGATCGCCCAGGGCCCGATGACGTTCATCATCGCCACCGGACTGTTCCAGCGGACCGGCATCGTCGAGCGGACCGTCGTCGCGTTCCTCGGGATGAACTACATGGACGTCCCGAACCCGGTGTTCATCGGCGACACCGTCAGCGCCGAGTACGAGTGTGCCACCAAGCGCGAACTCGACAGCCGCGACGACGCCGGCTACGTCGAGATGGACACCCACATGACCAACCAGGACGGCGAGAGCGTCTTCGAGGGCGACATGAAGTTCCTGTTCAAGCGGCGGGACGACGAATAGCGATGCTCGACATCTTCGACGGCGAGCCACGAGCGATCGACACCCACGCCCACCAGCCGACGAGCGTGTTCCTCGAGGACGCCGGCGGGGAGATGATGCGGGACGCCGCCCGGAAGTTCGGCGCGGAGATGGAGACGAAGAGCTACGAGGAGATGGTCGACGAGTATCGCGAAGCCGGTATCGACCGCGCCGTGTTGCTCGGGTGGGACGCCGAAACCAACACCGGGAACCCGCCGGTGCCGAACGACCACGTCGCGGAGGTCCGCGACGAGTACCCCGACTTTTTCGTCGGGTTCGGCTCCGTGGACCCCTGAAGGACGACTGCGTCGCGGAGGCCCGCCGGTGCGTCGAGGACCTCGACCTCTCCGGGTTCAAGTTCCAGCAGATCGCCCAGGGGTTCGCGCCGAACCATCCACAGCACCGCGAACTGTTCGACACCATCGAGGCCCTCGGCGTCCCCGTCGTCTTCCACGGCGGCAACTCGACGCTCGGCGCCGGCTCGCCCGGCGGTCGCGGCCTCCACATCAGGCACGGCGACCCGATGCTCGTCGACGACGTCGCCGCCGAGCACCCCGACCTCGACATCCTGCTGGCGCACCCGGCGTTCCCCTGGGAGAAGGAACAGCTCGCCATCTGCCAGCAGAAGGGCAACGTGTACATGGACCTCTCGGGGTGGCTGCCGCGGTACATCGACGACCAGGTGCTGCAGTACGCCGGCACCATCCTGCAGGACGAGGTGATGTTCGGCACCGACTACCCGATGATCGAGCCCGACGAGTGGCTCCGGGACTTCGCCGAAACCACCGACTATCCGGCCGAGGTCCAGCGGAAACTGCTGTGGGAGAACGCCGAGTCGTTCCTCGGACTGTAGCCCGGCCTCCCGCCAGCAATCTGCCCGGCGTGGGGCCCGGCCTATCCCGACGGCGGCATCCGATCCGGACCTGGGAAACGGGGGACGGTGCAACCCTGTACCGGGCCGTCGTGGCCGACACGTCGCTCGCCCAGGGCGGTCCAGAACCCGCGTCAGGACGCGTCCGAGCCGTTCCGGTCCGTGGGCGTGTCCCGAGGCGGTCGCGTCTTGGTCGGCGTCGCCGTCCCGTTCTCCGAGGGCGTCGGCGACTCGGTCGCCGTGGGCGACTCGGTCGCTGTCGCTGTCGGGGTTTCGGTCGGCCTCGGCTTCTCGGTCGGCGTCGGCGTCTCAGTCCGGGTCGGCGACTCCGTCGGCGTCCGCCGCTCCGTGGGGGTCGACGTCGGCGAATCGGTGGGCGTGGCGGGCTCGTCCGTCGGGCGCGGCGTCGGCGTCGGGCCCTCGAAGCTGTGGGTGACACAGCCGTCCTCGACGTACAGCGAGTCGCCGTCGAAGGTGCCCGTGACGCAGTTCTGTACGGGCGGGTTCGCCGGGAAGTTCGCGGCCGAGGCGACGTCGACCGTCAACTCCAGCGTGAGACAGGAGTTCGTCCCCAGGGACCCGTAGGCGTCGTTCGTCGCCTCCACGACGCCGCCGGAGACCGTCGCTGACCAGTTACTCCCGGCGATCGAATCGAAGCTGATCCCGTTCGGCAGGTCGTCCTCGACCGTTATCTCCCCCGAGCACTGGCCAAAGACGTCGGCGCCGTTACAGACCTCGATCTCGTAGGTGCCCTGGCTGCCGTACTCGAACGGCGCGACCGTGGACTTGTCCCGGATGTACAGTTCACAGAAGTCGGATATACAGCCGGCGAGCGCGCTCGTGCCGCTCGCCGCGGCCATCCCCAGCAGTTTCCGCCGCGATACCCCACCAGTCGCCGTGTCGTCCGGTGTACCGGTCATGGTCGGATCCACGTGGCCCGGGCGACCCCCGCGGCCCGGGCAACGGCGCGAACGACAGTAGCCGTCCTCAAATAGGTTTCCCAGGCGTCGGTCGCCCGATAGCGGCGGTTCGGTCGTTCGTGGCGGTCCACGCTAGCGGTCGGTCTCGATCTCGCCGCCCTCCCGTTCCCACTCGGTGAGGCTGCCCTCGTAGAACGCCAACTCCGGGTACTCGAGGTGACGGAGGACGGTGTAGGTGTGGCTGATGCGTCGGGCGGTGTTGCAGTACAGCAGCACTCGGCGGTCCGGCGTGATGCCGGCGGCCTCGAGCCGCGTCCGGAGTTCGGATTCGGGGAGGAGGCCGCGGGTGTCGTCGTCGACGAGGTCCCGCCAGTCGAGCCGGACCGCGCCCGGGATGTGGCCCTCCTCGTACTCCCAGTCCTCGCGGGTGTCGACGATGACGGTCTCGGGGTCGTCCATGGCGGTCTCGACCACCTGGAGTTCGACGAGCGGGCCGCCCCGCTGGAACGACGCATCGTACGCGGCGGGCTCGGGGTCCGGCGTCTCGTCGCTGGTCGGGTGCTCGAGCTGCCAGGCGGAGAAGTCGCCGTCGAGCAGGTGGAGCCGGCCGGGGTCGTGGCCGTACAGTTCGGCGGTGACGAGCAGGCGGGCGGCGAAGACGCCGTGGGTGTCGTCGTAGGCGACGATCTCGTCGTCGGTCCCGACGCCGGCCTCGGTCATGAGCTCCGCGAAGCGGTCGGCGCCGGGCAGCATGCCGGCCTCTCCCTCGTCCTCGGCGCGGAAGCTGTCGAACGGCACGTTGACCGCGCCGGGAACGTGCCCGATGCCGTCGTACTCCCAGGCGTCCCGGACGTCGACCACGCTGACCGCATCGAGCCGGTCGGCCAGCCACGCCGCCGGGACCACGACCTCGCTCATACCGGCCCGTGGGAGGCCGGACGGCTTGAAGCTTGTAATCCGGCCCGGTCGCAGTTCGCGGCACGCCTTGCCGGTAGCTGACTTAAAGGAGCCGGCGGGGGGCGGCGGTATTCTCCGATTCGCCCCGCGTCGGGACGGAAATCCGCCGACGGACGGCACGGGCTTTACGGTAATATTGTCCTCGTCTCGCGAGGGGTGGCCGAACGTGCCGAGAGTCGTAGAGTTATATGCGTAGTGGTTTTACGGTTCAGGTGTATCATGAGCGACTACGCGAAAGAGGACGTACTCGTATCGGCGGACTGGGTGGAGGACCACCTCGACGACTTCCGGAGCGACGCGCCGGACTACCGGCTGCTCGAGGTCGACGTCGACACGGAGGTCTACGACGAGGAGGGCCACGCGCCGGGCGCCATCGGCCTCGACTGGGAGAAGGACCTCCGCGACCAGGTCGAGCGCGACATCCTGAAGAAGGACGACTTCGAGGCGCTCAACGAGCGACTCGGCATCACCGAGGACACCACCGTCGTCCTGTACGGCGACAACGCGAACTGGTTCGCCGCCTACACCTACTGGGAGTACAAGTACTACGGCCACGACGATGTCCGGCTGCTCGACGGCGGCCGGGACTACTGGGTCGCCAACGACTACCCGCTCACCGAGGAGGTCCCGGAGTTCCCCTCGACGAGCTACGACGCCGGCGGGCCCCACGAGTCCATCCGGGCCTACCGCGAGGACGTCGAGAAGGGCATCGACAGCGGCCTGCCGCTGGTCGACGTCCGCTCGCCCGAGGAGTTCAGCGGCGAGATCCTCGCGCCGCCGGGCCTGCAGGAGACCGCCCAGCGCGGCGGCCACGTCCCGGGCGCGAAGAACATCTCGTGGGCCGACGTCACCAACGACGACGGCACGTTCAAGGACCGCGACGAGCTCGAAGCGCTGTACGCCGAGGAGGGCATCGACGGCGACAGCACCGTCATCGCCTACTGCCGGATCGCCGAGCGGTCGTCGGTCGCGTGGTTCGCGCTGCACGAGCTGCTGGGCTACGACGACGCCCAGAACTACGACGGCTCCTGGACCGAGTGGGGCAACCTCGTCGGCGCGCCGATCGAGACGGACGAGGCCGACTGAACGTAGTGAAGGAGGCGTCGTGAAAAAAGCGAGCGGGGAACGCAGTGACCCGCGAGCAGGGCGAGGCCAACTGAACGAAGTGAAGGCGGCCTCGTAGTGGAACGGCGACCGAC
>CAZATR010000013.1:0-31109 GCA_964488035.1 uncultured Natronomonas sp. | reverse complement strand
GGCGGCAACCCGTTCTACCAGGCGACCGCCGAGAAGGCCATCACGCTCCTGACGGACAACGTCGCGGCCGCCGTCGCGAACCCCGACGACGCACGGGCCCTGGGTGACGCCCAGCTCGGCGCCGCCATGAGCGGGCTCGGCGCCCTCGAGGGCGCCTGCATCAACCACGCGATCAACCACAACCTCTGCGCCCGGCACCCAATCGCCCACGGCGACGGGAACGCGATCCTCCTCCCGCACGGCCTGCGGTACAACTTCGAGGTCGTCCCGGACCGGGTGGAACGCGTCGCCACGGCGATTGGCGTCGACCCTGCCGGGATGGACGGAACGGCGATACTGGAACGGACCGTCGAACGGATCCGAACGCTCCAGGGCGACCTCGGCGTCCCGTCCCGCCTCCGGGACGTCGAGGGCGTCGACCGGACCGACTTCGAGGCGCTGGCCGCGATCGACGCGTCCGACCCGACCATCTCGAACAACCCCCGGCCCGTCACGCCGGCCGACATCGTCTCGATCCTGGAACGGGCGTGGTGACGCCGCGCTGGGCCGAATACTTATCATACCATGTTCGGTAACCCACGGCCATGGACCTCACGGACCAGACGTGTGCAGACCTGTTCGACGGGGCGTTGCGACGGTACCGGGATCGAACGGCGGTCACGTTCCGCGGCGACGACTACACGTACGACTGGGTGGCCGACGGGATGCTCCAGATCGCCCGGGGCCTTGCCGACCTCGGCCTCGGGAAGAGCGACCGCGTCGCGCTCCTGATGGGCAACCGGCCGGAGTACCTGACGAGCGACCTCGGGATCGTGCGCGCCGGCTGCATCGAGGTCCCGCTCAACGACATGCTGTCCAGGGACGAGATCACGTACATGCTAAACGACACGCAGACCAGCGCGATCATCGCCGGGCCTCGGTTCGTCGAGGATGCCGTCGACATCCGGGACGACGTCGAGACCCTCGAGCACGTGTTCGGCCTCGCCGACGACCCCGACGCGGCCCTGCCCGAGGACGTGCGGTCGTTCACCGACTACTTCGGGGGGTTCGACACGTCGTTCTTCCCCGCACCGGTCTCGCCGGAGGACCCGGCGTATCTGAACTTCACCGGCGGGACGACCGGCCGGCCGAAACCGGTGCTGCACACCCACAACGACTGGGTGCACAACCTCTACATTTACGCGATCACGCTGGAGTTCCACGAGGACGAGACGCTGCTTTTGAGCACGCCGCTCCCGCACGCGACCGGCTACTCGCTGCGGACCGGACTGCTCAAAGGGGCCCGAGCGGTCATCACCCAGGGGTTCGACACCGGGGAGACGCTCCGGCTCATCGAATCGGAGAGCATCACCTGGACCTTCATGGTCCCCACGATGATCTACCGACTGCTCGACCACGAGGACCTCGACGACCGCGACACCTCGAGCCTCCGAACGGTGCTGTACGGCGGGTCCCCGATCACGCCGACGCGGCTCGAGGAGGGGATCGAGGCATTCGGCCCGGTGTTCCTCCAGCTGTACGGACAGACGGAGGTCCCGAACATCATGACCACGCTCTCCAAACAGGAACACGTCGAGGCGCTGGAGAACAACCCCGAGCGGCTCTCCTCGTGCGGCCAGCCCTCGCTGATGAGCGAGGTCCGGATCGTCGACGACGACTGGGAGCCGGTCCAGACCGGCGAGACCGGCGAGATCGCCGTCCGCGCGCCGTACGTCATGGAGGAGTACTGGGGGCGGCCGGACAAGACCCTCGAGGACCTCCAGGACGGCTGGAAGCGCACGGGCGACGTCGGGAAGCGGGACGAGGCGGGGTTCGTGTACCTCCTCGACCGGAAGTCGGACATGATCGTCTCCGGCGGCATGAACGTCTACTCGCCGGACGTCGAGGAGGTGCTCGCGACCCACGAGAACGTCGCACAGGTCGCCGTGATCGGCGTCCCGGACGCGGAGTGGGGCGAGGCCGTCACGGCGGTCGTCATCCCGTACGACGAGGACGCGGCCGACGAGGCGGAACTCATCGAGTACTGTCGGGAGCCGCTGGCCGACTACAAACGCCCGAAGTCGGTCGACTTCGTCGACGAGCTCCCGGAGACGGCGTACGGTAAGATCGACAAGACACAGCTCCGTGAGTCCTACTGGGAGGGCGAGGAACGGCAGATTCACTGACCCAGCTGGCGCGGTCGGGGACTGGGAGACAGCCCGCAACGGGCGAGACGGTGGCTCGACGGGCACGGCGCCGAGCATCTTAACGTGGAAGAGCCGAGACGCGTAGCCATGGCTTCCGACGAGACGGGGTTGACGGCTCGCCAGCGGGAAATTCGAGACCGGTTCGAGGCCGAACGCGGGTTCTGGACCGATCTCCTCGATTCGATCCTCGAGCTGGACCCCGAGTTCCTCGACAGGTTCCGGGCAATCTCCGGCCATCCCTGGACGGATGGCGTCCTCGATCCGGAGGTCCGTGAGCTGATCTACGTGGCCAACGACTGCTCGACGAACCACATGTACCGCGACGGAACCCGCGTCCACGTCGGTAACGCCCTCGAGTACGGTGCATCGGTCGAGGAGATCGTCGAGGTCTTTCAGCTCGCGAGCCTCCAGGGCTTCAACACGCTCAGGGTTGGCATCCCGATCGTGCTCGAGGAGCTTGGCGCCGGGACCACCGGGGCGGCTGCTGGCGGCTCGGATTCCCGACCGAAGTACCACGCCGGGTTCTGGCACGGGCTCTCGGAACTGGACGCGGCCTTCGCCGAGAAGTGCGTCAAGTACGAGGCCCATCCCTGGGACGAGGGGCCGCTGGAGCCCAGGGTGAAGGCGCTCGTCCTCATCGCGGTGAACGTCGCCACCACGACGCTGTACCCAGAGGCCGTTCGGACCTACGTTCGCGTCGCGGCGGACTACGGAGCGAGCGTCGAGGAGATCGTCGAGGTCATCCAGCTGTCGAGCGTCGTCGGTTTCCACAGCGTGACCGACAGCCTTCCGATCCTCCTCGAGGAAGCCCGGAAACGGGATCGGTTGTGACCGCTCGCCGGCACGGACAACGGTGTTCCGTATCAGTCGGCCCGCGCCAACGTTGCGATCGAGAGACAGGTCATCCCGATGACCCCGGCGATACTGCCAGTCCCCGCAAGCGTCCACGTGATCGCATTGTGGTGCCGAGCGTCGGCGACAGTGCGGCGATGACGCCACCCATGACGACCGGCGTCAGGGCGGCCGAGACCCGGAGGAGCGCTCCCCGATGCTGACGAGTCCGCCGCGGAGGTGCTCGGGCGAGAATCCGGTGATGAGACTCCGGTACAGCGGAAACGTGATCCCGGTGCCGACGCCCAGGACCACCACCGCCACCCCGGCCGTCGAGACGGGTGGGTCGAAGGAGAACAGTATCAACCCGACGGCGAGTGGGACGTTCGCCCACACTAGGAGTCCGCGCCGGCTCTCGACGCGGTCCGTCAGTCGACCCCGCCTGCGTCGCGGTCGCCGCGTACACCACGCTGAACGCCGCGACGAGTCCGCCGGCGACTTGCGGTGACCCGTCAGTGCGCGCACCACCAGGGAGTTGTACGTGAAGAACGCGAAGATCGCGACGCCGCTGAGCATCTGGGCGAGGAGGATCGCCGCGACCGGTCTGTCACCGGCGAGACCGACCAGGTTACGGCCGTAGCCCCGGTCGTCGGAGGCTGACGTCCCAGTCGCTCCGGGGGCCTCGCCGGCCGTCGGTTCAGCCAACCAGAGATACACACCGACAGCGGCCAGGATCGCGAGCGCGTAGATGAGGAACGGGTTACTGCCACCGGAGGACGACGAGGAACCCGGCCAGCACCGGGAACACCGCCTGAGAGACGCCGCCGACGGTCACGCGGAGTCCCTGGGCGTTCGCCTCCCGGCGCTCCCCGTACAGGTCCCGGAAACTGGTCACGATCACCGGCGTCGTCCCGGAGAAGCCGACGCCCTGGAGCACCCGGAGCGCCACGGCGACTCTGAAGTCACCGGTGAACGCGATGGCGGCGCCGGCGCCGCCGGAGGAGCAGGCCGCCGATGAGCAGCGGTTTCCGGCCGTATCGGTCGGCGAGGACGCCGCCGACGGGGATCAGGACGATCGCCGGGACGGCCAGCGCCGTCACCATGAACCCGATCTCCGCGGAGGTCACCTCGAACACCCCGGTGAGCGTGTCGAGGATCGGTGACACCAGGGCGGTCTCGAGGGCGGCGATCAGGTCCCCCGAGGAGGACCTGGAGGGGTCGGTCGCGGACGATGTCGCTGTCGCGGCCGAGGAGTCGTTCGAGTACCACCGGTTGCTCCCGTGGAGTCCCCCGCCGAACGGTATTCAGTATTCCGGGTCCGGTCGAGCGACCCGGCTCGGGCGGTCGAGGACAAACGTTTAACAGAGTACGGACGCATTCGACGATACTCATGAAGGCCCACGAGGCGATGATCGAGATGCTGGACTCGGAGGGCGTCGGGACCGTCTTCACGCTCATGTCGGAGGACATCATGGAGGCGCTCGCCGAGCTCGAGGAACGCGAGAGCATGCGGGTCGTCGAGACGAGACACGAACAGGGCGCCATGGCGATGGCCGACGGGTACGCCCGGGCAACCGGGGACGTCTCGGTCTGTTTCGCTGGCCGTGGACCGGGCATCGCCCAGACGGGCACGTCGCTCGTCACGGCGAGCAAGAACGGCTCGAAGCTGCTCGTCGTCGCTCCGGAGACGCCGACCACGCTCTACCACGACATGAAGGAGTTCCGCCAGGAGATGTACCTGGAGTCGACCGCCGGCTCCGTCGTCTCCATCCGGAGCCACGAGACGCTCCAACCGGACTTCCAGCAGGCGCTCCGGGACCTGAAGACCCACGGCGGCCCGGTCGCCGTCCAGATGCCCTGGGACCTGTTCGACGCCGACGTCGAGGGGCTCGACGGGGACCTCGAGACCGAACCGCTCCCGACGCCCGCCCCGGACGGGACGGTCGCCCGACCCGGTCCGGACGACGTCGAGGCGGCCGTGGACCGCTATCTCGACTCCGACGCGACGAAGGCACCGATCATCCTCGTCGGGGACGGCGCGGTGCGGTCGGGCGCGAAGGACGCCATCGCCGACCTCGCCGAACGGATGAACGCCTACATCACCACGACGCTGCAGGCCCGCGGCTACTTCCACGACCACCCGTACTGTCTCGGGTTCGTCGGGGGCGCCGGCACGCAGGTCGCGAACGGGACGTTCGTCGAGAGCGACCTCGTGCTGGCGCTCGGCTGCAGCCTCAACGAGCACACCACGGACTCGGGGTACCTGGTCGAGGAGCCGACGGTCGTGCAGGTCGACACGGACCCGAGCAACATCGGCCGGTACACGTCCGTCGAGCGGGGCATCGTCGCCGATGTCGGCGAGTTCGTCGAGGCGTTCGACGCCGAACTCGAGGACATCGGCATCGACCGAACCGGGGAGTTCTGGTCGGAGTCGATGCGGGAGCGGGCCGCAGCGCCGCCGTGGGACGAGAGCGACTTCCTGGTCGAATCCGACCGGATCGACCCCCGGCAGCTCGTGCTGTCGCTGAACGACGTACTGCCCGAGGATCGGTACGTGACCGTGGACGGCGGGCACTTCGTCGGCTGGATCCTGAAGGGCCTCGAGGTCACCGATCCCGACGACTTCCTGTTCAGTCTCGACTTCGTCGCGCTCGGCCAGGGGCTCCCGATGGGGCTCGGCGCGGCGTTCGCCGCGGCGGAACGGGACCGGACCAGCGTCGCGTTCTGTGGCGACGCCGGCTTCATGATGGCGCTCCAGGAGCTGGACACCGCCGTCCGCCACCAGGTGCCGCTGCTCGTGTTCGTGCTGAACGACGACGCCTACGGCGCGGAGTACCACATGCTGTCCCGCGCCGGCCGGTACGCCGACGCCGCCCACATCGACGCGCCGGACCTCGCGTCGGTCGCCGAGTCCCTGGGCGCCGAGGGCCACACGGTGCGGACCGTCGAGGACCTCGAGGCGATCGCCGACCGGATCGACGGCCGGCCGGACGGCCCGGTCGTCGTCGACTGCAAGGTCAACCGCGACGTCACGGACATGTGGTGGGAGTAGCGGCCCCGCGCCTCGTCTCGTTCGATCCGTACGGCTAAGGGGGACGTGGACGGACCGAGCGGTAGGTGATTGCTCCGGATCACTGGCGGGCCGCGCGATCGGGCCGGACGGACGGCCGCACGGAACCGGGGGCGCGTCGGGACCGAACGTTTAACTCGGCCGTTCGAGGACTCCGGGTATGTCGATCGAGACCGACGCTCGGTTCGAGGACGCCGCCGTCGTGGTCACGGGTGCGGCGTCGGGTATCGGCCGCGCGACCGCGACGGTGTTCGGAGAGCGGGGCGCCGACCTCGCGCTGCTGGACGTCGACGGGGACGCCCTCGAGGACGTCCGGACCGATGTCGCCGGGGATGGGACGCGCGTCGAGACGTTCACCGTCGACGTGACCGAGGCCGAGCAGCTCCGCGCGGCGTTCGACGAGGCGGCCGACCGCCTCGGCGGGATCGACGTCTGTCACAACAACGCCGGTCGGTTCCACGACCCGGCGCCGGTGACGGCCGTCCCGGAGTCGACCTGGGACCGCGTGATCGACGTGAACCTCAAGGGGGTGTTCCTCGGCGCGAAGTTCGCCGTCCCGTACCTCCGGGACGGCGGTGGCGGCGCGATCGTGAACACCGCGTCGGTGAACGCGTTCCGCCCCCGGCGCGATATCGCGCCCTACGCCGCGAGCAAGGGCGGCGTGGTGACGCTCACGAAGCAGCTCGCGACGGAACTCGCGCCGGATGACATCCGCGTCAACGCCGTCTGTCCCGGCACCACGGACACCCCGATCCTTTCGCGGTTCGAGGCTGACACCGGCGACGATGACCCCTCGCGGGCGGAGATCGCCGAGTCGATTCCGCTCGGCCGGGTCGTCGAGCCCCGGGAGGTGGGCACGGCGGTGGCGTACCTCGCCAGCAGCGAGGCGGCGATGATCACTGGCACGACGCTGTCGGTCGACGGCGGCCAGCTGCTCTGAACCGGGTCGGACCGCCGGAAATGATTTCACATTGACCCGGCATTCGTTCGGCATGCCACCGGATCCCGAACCGAACGGTCGGGGCGACGACCCCTCCGGGAGCCAGCGCGTCGGCGGGTCGTTCCTGCCGGAAGCGCTCGTCTCGAGGGAGCGACGGCTAGATCCGTACCCCTGGTACGCGCGGATGCGTCGCGACGACCCGGTCCGGTACGATCCCGACCGGGACGTCTACGACGTCTTCCGGTACGACGACGTCGAGCGCGTTCTCTCGGATCACGAGTGTTTCAACCGGACGACGAACACGCAGTCTGTCGCCGAGGACAGCGTCGACGTCGAAGGGTTCAACGACACGATGGTGACCGCCCAAACGCCGGACCACTCGCGGTTGCGGAGCGTCGTCGCCGAGGAGTTCTCACCCGCGGTGGTCGGCGAGCGGAAACCGGAGTACGTGGCGCGAGCCGGCGACCTGCTCGACGGCGCGCTCGACGATGACGGCCGGATGGAGTTCGTCGACGAGTTCGCCGTCCCGTTCCCCATCACGAACATCGCGAAGCTGCTCGGCGTCCCCGAATCGGCGCGGCCGAACGTCCGCGAGTGGTCCCGGACGGCGACCGCGTTCCCCGACGAACTCACGGCGGCCGCGCTGGAACGCACCCGGGAAAAACACCGGCAGGCCATCGTCGACATGACGGCGTTCTTCGAATCGCTGCTCGAGGACCGCCGGCAGGACCCCCGTGACGACTTCGTCACCATGATCGCCACCGCCGCGCCCGACGGGGAGCCGCTCACCCCCGGCCAGCAGGTCAGCTACTGTAACCTGCTTTTGATAACGGGCAACGTCACGACGACGACGTTGCTGACCGCCGCCCTGTGGACCTTCGTCCAGGAGGACGTCTACGGGCCGATCCGCGCAGGTGAGATTCCGCTCGAGGACGCCATCGAGGAGGTCCTCCGGTACCGGTCGCCGGTCCAGACCATCTCGCGCACCGCCACGACCGACGTCACCCTCGGCGGCGTCACGATACCGGCCGGCGCCGAGGTCGTCACGTTCATCGACTCAGCCAACCGCGACGGGACGGTGTTCGACGACCCCGACACGTTCGACCCGACGAGGAGCCCGAACAAACACATCGCGTTCGGCAGCGGCATCCACTACTGTCTGGGCGCCGCGCTGGCGGAACTCGAGGTCGTCGCGGCGTTCGAGGCGCTGTTCGAGCGTGCCGCCGACGTGCGGATCACCACCGACGCCCTGGAGCCCACCTACTCGCTGCTGCAGAGCCTCGAGGCGCTGCCCGTCGCGGTCGACCGCCCGTAGGCCGGCACCGACGCCGAATGTCACACCGAGAGCGGCACGTCCACCTCGACCTCGACGAGGAACGCCTCGGACCCCAGGTTCTCGACGCCCAACAGCGTGTGGCAGGGCGCTCGCCCTTCGAAGAGGTCGTCGTAGACCGCGTTGTAGTCGTCGTAGTGCTCGCGGATGTCCACTACGTAACTCGTCACCTTCACCACGTCGTCGAGACTCCGGTCGAGTTCAGCGAGGATGTATCCGACGTTGTCGAACACCTGCCGTGCCTGCGTCTCGACGTCGTCGCCGACGATGCCGCCGTCGGCGTCGGTCGCGACCTGGCCCGACATGTGGAACGTGCCGTCCGCGACGACCGCGTGGGTGTAGTTGAACCGGGACGAATCGTGGAGTTCCGCCGGCATGACGTCGGTTCGCGCCATGGGCGCCAATGGAGCCTCCACCGCAAAAATCCCGACGTCCGTTGCGTCGGCCGGCCGCCGGCACGACGGGGGGCCGGGGGACCCGTCGGCTGCGCAAAAGTGTTATACACGGGTTCTACGACGGTGTAGTCGCACATGTCCGGACAGATCAAGCTGGTCTCGATCCTGGAGCGGCAGGACGGACTGACCCACGAGGAGTTCCTCGAGCGGTGGAACGACCATCCGGAACACGTCGTCGACCTCCCGAACCTCCGGCGGTACGAACGCCTGATTCCCGTCGCGCCCGACGATTGCGAGTTCGACGGCATCTCGGAGATCTACTTCGACAGCGTCGAGGACTGCGTCGAGGCGATGGAGTCCGACCAGGGCCTCGCCGCGCTGGAGGATGCGACCAACTTCGTCGTCCAGCCGGACTCCGAGGCGCCGATCGACGACCGCCGGGCGCGCCTGCTGGCCTCCGTGTTCGAGGTGCGGACGGAGTACGAGAGTCCCGGGGAGTAGGCACCGCGAGCCGGGGTCGAACGGAGGGACCGCCGGGTCGGCGGCTCAGAGTTCGACGTGGATCGTCTCGCCCACGACGTCGACGTCGTATGTCGTGAGGCCCGCCTCCTCGAGGTCCGCAACCGTGACTTCGAACGTCTGGACCCGCTGTTTGCCGGGGAACACGACGTCGCCGGTGTCCAGGTCGAACCGCCACCCGTGGAACGGGCACTTGATGACCAATCCGCCGTCGCCGGCCACGACCGGCCCGTTGCCGACGGGACCACCCATGTGCGGACAGAAGTTCCTGACCGCGTGGTACTCACCATCGACGTTCAACAGCGTGATCTCGGTCCCGTCGACGTCGACCGTCTTCCGTTCGCCCGGCTGGATCTCGCCCGCGGCCGCGACCGGAACGCTGGTGGCCATACGGCATGGTTGCAAGCGGACCAGTGTAAACGTTCGTTTCGTCGGCCCCATCGTTGGACGAGTCGATCGGTTCGTCGGCGCTGGCCTGCGAGGGCGAGTCGATCGGTTCGGCGACCCCGTCCCACCGGGTGGGCCATCGCTCGCGGATCGCCGACGGGGCCTGCACAACGATTAAGGCACGCAGCAACCCACGTCGCCGCATGGTGATGTTGTCCCTCGAGGACGCAGAAGGGCGGACGGAGGCCCTCCGGCGGATGGTCCGCATCCGCCGGTTCGAAACCGTCACGAGTCGGCTCTACGAGGACGGCGAGCTTCCGGGGTTCGTCCACCTCTATATCGGTCAGGAGGCCGTCGCCGTCGGGTCCTGCGGCGCGCTCGAACCGGACGATTACATCACGAGCACCCACCGCGGCCACGGCCACGGCCTCGCGCTCGGACTCGACCCGAAGTACATGATGGCGGAGCTATACGGGCGCGAGTCCGGGTACAACGACGGGAAGGGCGGCTCGATGCACATCGCGGACGTGGACGCCGGGATGCTCGGGGCGAACGGTATCGTCGGGGCCGGCGTGCCGATCGCGGCCGGGGCGGGAATCACCATCGACCTGCAGGGCGACGACCGGATCGCACTGTCGTTCATCGGCGACGGCGCGACCGCCCAGGGCCAGGTCCACGAGGCCCTCAACCTCGCGGCCGTCTGGGACCTCCCGCTGGTCGTCCTGATCGAGAACAACCAGTACGCGGAGGCGGCGCCGGTCGAGACCCAGCACAACGTCGACCAACTCAGCGACATGGCCGCAGCGTACGATGTCCCCGGGGTGACCGTCGACGGGACCGACGTCACGGCCGTCCACGACGCCGTTCGGACCGCACGACGACGGGCGGTCGAGGACGGGACACCGACGGTCATCGAGGCCGAGACCTACCGGTACCACTCCCACACCGAAGGCCTGGCGTTCGCGAACCGCTCCGACGCGGAGATCGAGGAATGGCGGGCCCGTGACCCGATCGCGTCGCTGCAACGTGAGCTCGTCGACGCCGGCGAGTTGACCGACGACGAGGTCGCGGCGCTGGAGGCGGCGGCGGCGGACACGATGGAGGCCGCGGTGGCGTTCGCGACGGACGCGGCACACCCGGACCCGGAAACCGCCTACAAGGACGTCTTCGCGACGACCGTCCCCGACGTCGACTACCACCGGGCCACCCTGGAGCGTGAGTCGCCGTGACCGAGACCGAGACCATGTCGTATCTCGACGCGCTCGGCCAGGGGCTCCGCGAGGAGATGGCGCGCGACGACCGGGTGTTCGTCATGGGCGAGGACGTCGGCTACGACGTCGGCGGCATGTTCGGCGTCACCGCCGATCTGTCGTCGGAGTTCGACGATGGCCGCGTGCGGAACACGCCGATCAGCGAGGCGGGGTTCGTCGGCGCGGCCGTCGGTGCCGCCGCAACGGGGTCGCGGCCGGTCGTCGAGATCGGGTTCAGCACCTTCCTCGGCGTCGCCTTCGAACAGGTCAACAACCAGATGACGCTGTTGCGGTACATGTTCGGCGGCAAGACCGACGTCCCCGTCGTGGTCCGGGCGGTCGAGGGCGCCGGAAAGAACGCGGCCGCCCAGCACTCGAAGACGCTCCACACGGTGTACGCCCACCTCCCCGGCGCGAAAGTCGTCGCACCCGGGACGCCCGCGGCGGCCAAGGGCCTCACGAAGGCTGCCATCCGGTCGGACGACCCCGTGTTCTTCTTCGACGACAAGAGCATCTACGGCGAGACCGGGGAGGTGCCCGTCAGCGAGGAGTTCACGGCGCCGCTCGGCGAAGCCAGCGTGACGGTCGCCGGCGACGACGTCACGGTCGTCGCCACGAACCGGTTCGTCCCGATGGCGCGAGCCCTCGCCGACGACCTCCGGGGATCGGTCTCGGTCGAGGTGATCGACCTCCGGTCGCTGTATCCGCTGGACCACGAGACGATCGCCGATAGCCTCCGATCGACCGGCCGCCTCGTCGTCGCCGACGAGAGCCCGCTGTCGTACGGGACGCACGCGGAGATCATCACCCGGATGGCGGAATCTGAGTTCTTCAACTTCGATCTCCCGCCGCGGCGGGTCGGTGTCCCGGATACGCCGATCCCCTTCGCCCCGACGATGGAAGACGAGGTCGTCCCCGACGAAGCCGACCTCCGTCGGGCCATCGAGAGCCTCGTCTGAACGGTGGTCCGGGGACGGACGGCGGCGACCCGACGGTCGGTCCGACACGGATGACGCCGGGGTCGCTCAGAAGTCGAACACGTCGAGGGCGTTGCCGCCGAAGATCTTCCGCTCGGCCTCGGCGTCGAGTTCGGGGATCGTCAGCATCGACGGGAAGTCGAAGTCGTAGTGCGGGAAGTCCGTCGAGTACATCAGCATGTCCGGGCCGAGCATCTCGATGATCTCGACGAGCCTCGCGGGCCCGGCGACGTCCTCCATCGGTTGGGTGCCGAAGTAGAACTGGTCGCGGAGGTACTCGCTCGGCGGCTTCGACAGGTCCTGGAGTTCGTGTTGCCGGCGTTCGTAGTTCTTGTCCAGACGGCCCTGTAACCACGGGATCCAGGAGATGCCGTGCTCGAGGGAGACGAACTCCAGATCGGGGTGTCGTTCGGGGACGCCCGCCATGATGAGACTCGCGAGGTGGGCCATCGGGGCGTTGTTCAGGCCGACGATGTACTCCGGGGTGCTCAGCGGGACGCCGCCGGCGACCTCCGGCGTCCACGCGGGCGAGGACGTGCCGGGGTGGAACGTGATCGGCAGCCCCGCCCGTTCGGCGGCCGCCCAGATCGGCTCGTACTGATCGTGTCCGAACGGCCGGTCGACGGTGATGTCCATGTGGACGCCGACCATGTCGTCCTCGTCGGCGAGTCGGTGGATCTCCTCGGCCGCTCGGTCGGGACTGTCCGGATTGACGCGGATCTCGCACTTCAGGCCCTCGCCCTCGTCGAGCCACTCGTCGAGCATGTAGTCGTTGTAGGCTCGACAGAGCGCCGCGGCATACTCGCCGTCCGGGATCGTGCAGAACCCGGTGGCCATGTGGCCGTGGAGCAACGAATAATCGGTGTTGAACGCGTCCATGAACGCCATGATGCCGTCCGGCGTGAGCGGAGTGACGTCCGCCGGGAGCCCGTAGACGGTGTCGGACTCGTTCTCCGGATTGACGTCGTACGGCACGGTGGCGCCGAACGCCTGCGTGAGCGGTTCGTCCGTCCTGGCGGTGTGTCTGACCCGGTCGACCCACCGGTCGTCGACGTACTCGGCGTACGTGTTCGGGTCGATGTCGAACTCGTGGACATCGACGTCGACGACCGTATAATCCTCGAGTCGCTCGACCAGTTCGTCCAGCCCACGTTGCCCGCGGGTCTCCTCTACGGAACTCATTACCGTGACTGTGCGTCCGACGGGGTAAATAACTACCCTCGGGTGCCGACCGCGGTGACGGTCGTCGGGGCGGCCGGGATGCGTGCAGTGGACCACCGTTCGCACCCCACGCAAACACTGAAATATCGGGCCGGAGAAGTCATGCCTCAATGAGTGCCCAGCGCCACGTCGACGCCTACGTCCACCAGTGGAGCACCGACCTCGACGCGATGCTCGACCACATTCCGCCGAAATGGCAAGATCGGGTGGAAGGCAAGACAGAGGTGAAGGACGTCCTCTCCGGGCACCTGTTCCCGCAGATTGGCTGGTATCACGCCTTCTGGAACGAGGACGCCCCGTCGTACGACCGCCCGGACTCCGACGACTACACCGGGTCCGAGCGGTACCGGTCGCCGGCGGCTGTCGACGCGTACCTCGACGAGCAGGGCACGGAGACGGCGCTGCTCGGGGGCCACGAGATCCAGTTCCTCCCGGCGCTGCTCGAACCCGACTACCAGGCGGCGATCGCGTCGGCGTACAACCGGGTGCTCGCCGACCGGTGGGTCGAGCCGTACGACCGGTTCAGCGGACACGTCGTGGTTCCGTCGAAACGCCCGGATCTGGCCGCCGAGGAGATCGAGCGGTACGCCGACCACCCCGGGATGGTGTCGGCGCTCCTGTTCACCGACGACACCCCGCTCGGTGACCGGTCGTTCCGGCCGATCTACGAGGCGGCCGAGGCCGCCGGTATGCCCCTGACCGTCCGAACCTCCGGCAACACCGTCCACCGCGAGACCGCCGTCGACATCCCGGAGACGTACGCGACGTTCGACGCGAACCTCGGCCAGCACCACATGGCGAACCTGATCAGCATGCTGTTCCAGGGGGTGTTCGACGACTTCCCCGACCTCGACGTCGTCTGGGCGGGCGAGGGGATCGGGTGGGCGCCACAGACCGGGTGGCGGAGCACCCGGTACTACCGGAACTTCGAGCCGGAGGTCCCGAGGCAACTGGACCGCGAACCCCACGAGTATCTGGCGAGCAACTGCTATTTCACCACGTTCTCGCTCGGGTCGCTACCCGACGACACGATGGGATCGTACTTCGAGTTCGTGGGGCCGGACAACGTCCTCTATGCCTCCGGCTACCCGCGCTGGAACGCGGACACGCCGGCCGTCCTCCCGGACCTCCCGGCGGCCGACCGGGAGGCCGTCCTCGCCGGGACCGCCGAGCGAGTCTACGCGCTCTGATCGCGTCACGAGCGATCGGGCGGGACCCGGAGGCCGCCGGGACGTGGGGCGGCCGTGACGTCACTGTCCGTCCGGACGGCCTCGAGGAGGTCGGTGTGTTCGACGACGCCGGGGTCGCCGGGCGGGGTCTCGGCGCCGTCACTCCGAGTCGGCGGCCGCCGGGATGAGCTGGTCCTGCCAGCCCTCGTCGTAGTCCACGTTGTAGTTGAAGTGAAACGCGACGGTCGCGAACTTCCACTCGCCGTCGACGCGTTCGTACTCGTCCTCGTAGCGGCCCTGGACCCACACCGCCGACCCGTCCTCGAGGACCTCCGGCACCTCGAAGTACCAGCGGCCCGTCGCCCGGTCGCCGTCGAGGGTGAGTTCGCCGTTGTGCATCATGTGGGCGGTGAACGGGCGGCCGTCCAGGCCGCGGCAGAACTCCGCCAGTGCCGCCTGGCCCTCTATCGGCTCCTGGTCGAGGGCGGCCTGCGGAAAGCGGATGGTCGCGTCGTCGGTGAAAAGCGAGAGGAACCGATCCCAGTCCTGTTCGTCCATCGCGTAGGCGTAGCGGTACCGGAGCTGTCTGATCGCCTCCCTGTCCTCGAGGGCACCCAGTCGGGCCTCGATCTCGTCGAGCCGGGATTCCGACGACATGCCACGCGACTCGGGGAGAGGACATATTGTTCTTTCCCAGGGGCCCCCTCGTGGTCGCGCCGCCGCTGCGGGGCCGCGTCCCGGTGGATCCAGCCAGCCGATGGCATGCGAACTCCAGCGGCCGGACGCCGCATGGTCGGGCGCCGCGGAACGCCGGCGATGGCGGCGACACTCTTATTACCGGAACTGGGAATCTCGTTCCATGGCCACGAATCCCGGTCCCGAGCTGCTGAAGACGTACTTCGACGCCGTCGAGCGCGGCGAGTACGAGCCGCTGCGGGACGTGTTCACCGAGGAGACGACGTTCCGCCACCCGATGGCCGACGGCGAGATCCACGGGGTCGACGCCATCATCCGGTTTTTCGTCGACCGGATGGATCCCCACGAGCGGTTCACCGACCGCTACCACGAGTTCGACGACTTCGTGGTCGAGGGTGACCGGTGTGTCGGCATCGGGCGGGTCACCGACGGCACACACTCGACGCATTTCCTCTCGTACGCGAGGGTGACCGAGGGCCGCATCACCGACTACACGCCCGGCGTCCTCCACCGGTCGACCGTCCTCGACATCATCGGGGACGCGCCCGACGATAGCTGAACGGAACGACGCCGGCAGCCGGTCCCTTCGACCCCCGCGAGCGCGCAGCCGGGTCGTCGCCGATGTGTTTTTCCCCTGGCCCCGGGTACCCTCGACGGTATGTCGGAGACCATCATCGACGTCCACGTCCACCCGCCGGTCGAGGAGTGGCTGTACGGCAGCGGCGGCACACAGCAACAGCACGCGGCCGACTACTTCGGCGTGGACCTCGAGGAACTCGTCGAACCGCTCGAGGACACGGTCGCGAAGTACGAGGACTGCGGGATCGATACCGCGGTGCTTTTCGCGTGGGACGCGGAGACGAACACCGGCAATCCGCGTCTCAGCAACGAGTGGGTCGCCGCCGCCTGCGACGACTACGAGATGTTCCGCGGGTTCGCCAGCGTCGACCCCCACAAGGGCGAGATCGCGATCCAGGAGGCCCGCGACGCGATCGAGAACCTGGGGCTGGACGGCTTCAAGTTCCAGCAGGCAGCTCAGGGCTTTTACCCGAACGACAGACGGTTCGACCCGCTCTGGGAGACCCTGGAGGCCCTCGGCAAACCCGCGCTGTTCCACGGCGGCACGACCGGCCTGGGCGCGGGCGCGCCCGGCGGCGACGGCATCCACCTGAAATACACGAAACCCATCCCGTACCTCGACGACGTCGCGACGCGGTACCCCGACCTCCCGATCATCATCGCCCACCCGGCGTGGCCCTGGTACAGCGAACAGCTCGCGATGGCGATGCACAAGGCGAACGTCTACATCGACCTGTCGGGCTGGCGGCCGAAGTACATCCCCGACGAGGTGATGACATACGTCCGGACCCGACTCGCGGACAAGACGCTGTTCGGAACCGACTACCCGATGATCGAGCCCGACGAGTGGCTGGCCGACTTCGAGGCGTTCGACTTCCCCGAGGAGACGCGCGCGAAGATCCTCCACGAGAACGCCGAACGACTTCTCGATCTCTGAGGCGTCGGGACCGGCGACGCCGGCGTTACCCCCGGAGGTAGCCGCCGTTCACGCTCAATACCTGTCCGGTCGTCCAGCCGGAAGCGTCGCTCGCCAGGAACACGATTGCGTCGGCGATGTCCCCCGGTTCGCCGACCCGGTCGAGCGAGTACATCCGGTCGGCGATCGTCGCCTCGTGTTCGGCGACCTTCTCCTCGGTGTTCGGCGTCCGGGTCATCCCCGGCGAGACGGCGTTGACGCGGACGCCGTCCTCGCCGACCTCCTTCGCCAGCGTCCGGGTGAAGGAGGCGCTGCCCGCCTTCGCTGCCCCGTACACGGACAGCCCGGGGTCGTTACCCTTGTAGGAGTCGCTGATCACGTTCACGACCGCGCCGCCGTCGCCGTCCAGCAGCAACGGGAGCGTCGAGTGGGTCACGTTCAGGGTGCCGACGAAACAGACGTCGATCTCGTCGGCCCAGTTCTCCGGCGTCGAGTCGACGAAGTCGTCCTTCCGCCAGAGACCGGCGTTGTTCACCACGACGTCCAGCCGGCCGAACGCGTCATCGATCCGGTCGGCGGCGTCGTCGGTCGCCCCGTGGTCGGTGATGTCGGTCTCGACGGCGATCGCCTCGACGTCGTAGGCGGCGTCGATCTCGTCCGCGGTCGATTCGGCGCTGTCGGCCGCGACGTCCAGTATCGCGACGTCGGCGCCGAGCGCGGCGAACGATTCACACGTCTCGCGGCCGATGCCCTGGGCCCCGCCGGTGACGGCGACCGCGCGGCCGTCGAACTGCAGTCTCTCCGTCAGTGGGTTGCGTGCCATCGTACGCTTCCGATTCGCCGGACCGCCCAAAAAGCTATCCACCGGGGCCGCGACGACGGGTTCCGCGACGCGGACAGCCGTTCGACCGGCCGACGGCGGGGCCGCGCCTCACGTGGATCCGTCCCGTTCCCGGAGCGTCGACCGCTGTATCTTGCCGTCCGGCGTGGTCGGGACCGCGTCCACGAACTCGATCTCGCGTGGATACTCGTGCTTGCTGAGTCGCTCCCTGACGTGCGACCGGATCCGGTCGGCGAGGTCGCCGGTGTCGGTCGAGGCCGTCGGTGCCACGAACGCCTTCACGACCTCGCCGCGCTCCTCGTCGGGCACGCCGATCACGCCGACCTCCTGAACGGCCGGATGCGACCGAATGGAGTCCTCGACCTCCTGGGGTCCGATCGTGTAGCCCGCCGAGATGATGGTGTCGTCCACTCGGCCCGCGCTCCAGAAGTAGCCGTCCGCATCCCGGTAGCCGGCGTCGCCCGTGCGGATCCACTCGCCGGACCGATTGACGGCGATCGTCCCGACGGCGTCCGGCGGCAGCTCCGTGCCGTCCTCGTCCACGATCGTGACGCGCTGGCCCGGAAGCGGTTTGCCCATGCTCCCGTGTCTGAACTCGTAGTCCGGGAACGCGTAGTCGACCGTGATGATGCTCCGAATCTCGGTCGCGCCGTAGGTGCTCCGCGGGAACGCGCCGAGCGTCTCCTCGACCGCCCGCGACAACCCGGCGTCGATCGGTTCGCCGACGTAGTTCGCCTTCGCCACTGTCGGCGAGTCCGCCGTCGCCGCGTCGACCAGTTTCCGGTACGCGGTCGGCACGACGCCGATGAGCGTGGTGACGTCGAACGCCTCGACCGCCGCGAGCGCGACGTCGGGATCGAACCGGCCGGCGTAGAACCCCGTCTGCACGCCGACGATCAGGGGCGCGAACAGCCCGATCCAGATCCCGGTTCCCCACCCGGTCGAGGACGTGGTAAAGCAGACGTCCTCGGGCTGGAAGTCCAAGACGAAGTCCATGACCGGGGCGAACTGCACGACGCTGCGGTGCTGGAACGGGACCTCCGTCGGGGTGCCGGTCGTGCCGCTGGTGAACTGCAGCCACGCCTCGTCGTCGGCCGCCGTGTTCGCCGTGTAGTCGGGCGGGTACGCACGGAGCGTCGATCGGACCGAATCGCTCCGGAGGACGGTGTCGACGGCCGTGGTGTCGACGGCGTCGACGACCGACGCGGACGTGACGAGGACGGCCGGGTCGGCGGCGTCGATCCGGTACTGGAGGGCGTCGGGCCCGAACAGTTCCGAACAGGGGACCGCCACGGCACCGTGCCGCATCGCGCCGAAGAACGCGGCGGCGAACTCGAAGGACGGGTCCAGCATGATGGCGACGCGGTCGCCGTGGTCGACGCCGGTCGCGGCCAGGTAGTTGGCGAACCGGCCGGACGCGCGGTCGAGGTCGCCGAACGTGTACCGGTCGGTGTCGCCGTCGGCCGTCGCCACCGAGAGGGCGACCGACTCGGCGGGGTGTCTGGAGAGACACTCCTCGGTCGCGTTCACGGCGTCCGGGGTGCCGTCGACGTACCGCCAGGCGTCGCGCCACGAGAACTCCTCGTGGAGCGCCTCGTAGGAGCTGGACTCGAGGTGCATGCTGCTACCATCGTGGAGCCCCCTGTTAAGGGCTTCCTCCGGTCGGCCACGGGCATCGGCGTCCGCGACGAACCCCGGCGACCGCGGGCCGGGGCGGCGAGGCCGGCCCGGCCGTGGATCGAGCCCGGTACGGCCGTGCTAGATCCCGGTGTCCTCGATGGTCTCCGAGGGGATCGGGCGGGCGGTACTTGCGAGGAGCAGACAGGCGACGCTGCCGACGACGGCCGTGACGGCCACCGCGACGCCGGCCAGTCTGACGGCCGACGGAAAGCCCATCGACGGCGTGGCGAGGACGACGATCGCGCCCATCGCCGCCGGCGTGACGGTGTTGGTCAATTGGCCGCCCATCTCGCTGACGCTCACCAGCCCCGCCCGGAGGTGGTCCGGTGCGAGCCCAGCGATCATGCTCCGGTACAGCGAGCCGAGCAACCCGATCCCGAGGCCGAGGACGAGGACGCCGGCGGTCGCGACGGCGACGGTGGGGGCGACGAGCGTCACGGTGAACCCCGCACCCATACAGAGGTTGGCGCCGACGAGTAACGCGAGACGGCCGTCGATGCGGGCCGTGAGGCGGCCGGCCTGACTCGCAGACACCGCGAACACGAAGTACCCAGCCGCGACCAGGAACCCGGCCTCCGGCGGCGTCCCCCCGATCAGTCGCACCACGACGATCGAGTTGTACGTCAGGAACGCGATCCAGGTCGCGGTCAACAGCGTCCGGGCGAGCACCAGCGTCACGACGCGCCGACGCCGGAGCAACCGCAGCAACGCTCGCGCGTACGATTCCTCCTTGCCACCGCCATCGGGTCGGCCGTCGGGGGTCCGCGTGGGCTCATCGAACCACAGCGCGACGGCGACCGCCGTCGGGAACGCGAGTGCGAAGATGAGAAACGGGTAGTACCAGCCGACCGTCACCAGGACGCCGGCGACGATCGGGATCGCCGCCCCGCTCACCCCGGCGGTCATGAACCGGAACCCCTGTCCGGTCGCCTGTCGGTCGCCCGTGTACAGGTCCCCGATGCTGGTGATGATGACGGGGACGAGGCCGCCGAACGCGACGCCCTGCAGCAGGCGCAACGCGAGGACGACCGTGAAGTCGGTGGTGGCGGCGATGGCCGTTCCGCTCCCGCCGAACAGCACCAGGGACGCGACCAGGATCGGCTTCCGGCCGACGCGGTCGGCGAGGACGCCGGCGACCGGGATCATCACCACCGCCGGCGCGGTGAACACCGACATCATCAGGCCGACGTTCGCGGGGGACGTGTCGAACGGCGCGATCAACGAGTCAAGCACCGGGGAGACGAGCGCGAGGCCGAGCGGCGGCAGCACGCTCGCGAGCAGCAACGCCTGGAAGTTCCGCTCACGGAGGACGTCCGCCTCGTCGCCGAACAGGGACGTCAACGACGTCATCTCGACGGCCACTCCTCGGCGGGGCGGTATGAATCCCCGCGACAGGCGTCGCGTCCGCCGCGGGTCATCCGCCCGGTCGCGGCGCGTGCCCGGGCGGCGGTGGGACCGCCCAGAGTCCCGCAGCAGCGGCGTGCGCGACAGCGGCGACCGCAGCGAGTCGGGCGGCACTCGCCGGTCGGTCGCCGGCGGGCGTCGGGCGAACCGGCGTCGTGGCGGCCACCGTCACCGGTACCGGTCGTCGAGGGCGAGGTCGGGGCGCCGGTCCCGCACCATCTCGCGGAACTCGTGGTCCTCGAGCGGGCGCTGCTGGGTCTCCGAGCGGGTCGTCACCGCCTCGAGCACGGCGTCGTAGTCCGCGTCGGTGAGTGTCGCGGGGTCGACGCCGAACTCCTCGAGTTTCATCTCGAGACTCACGCGCGTCGAGTTCTTCCCGAGGAGGAACGAGAAGCTCTGCCCGACGAGCCGCGGGTGGATGGCCAGCGGCGTGAAGAGGTGCTGTCTGATGCCGTGCATGATGTAGCCGGACGAAAAGCGGAACGCGTTGTCGCCGACGAGCGGCTTGTCCGGAGCCACCGGGAGGGTCGAGCGCCGTTCGACCTCCTTCGAGAGACCCCGGAGTTCGCCGAGGTCGATGCCGACGTCCCGGTCGTAGAGGTGCTCGAGCGTCGCGGCGACCTGGCCGACGGCCGGGTTCCCGGTGCGTTCCCCGAGGCCGTTGACGGTCGTGTCGATGACCTCGGCGCCGGCGCTGGCGGCGAACACGGCGTTGGCGGTCGCCAGCCCGAAGTCGTCGTGGCAGTGGATCTCGACCGGCATCGACACGGCGTCGACCATCTCCCCGACGAGATACCGGATCGCGTGGGGGTTCGCGGCGCCGGCCCGGTCGATGACGCTGACGCTGTCGACGACGCCCTCGCCGTCGATGGCCGCCATCGTCTCGGTCGCGAGGTCGACGTCGACCCGGGCGTTGTCGAACGGGAAGAACGTCACGTGCAGCCCGTGCTCGCGGGCGTATCGGGTGACCTCGTAGGTGTCCGCGAAGTCGAACTCGGGTTCGCCGTCGACGTCCCGGCCGCTGGTCGGCGAGAAGACGTAGACGCCGTCGACGCCCATGTCGACGGCCGTGTCGATGTCACTCTTCACGGCCCGGCTGAGCACGAAGACGTCGGCGTCGAGGTCCTCGGCCACGATGTCCCGCACGGCGCGGCGGTCCCGCTCGGAGACGGCCAGGTTGCCGGCCTCGATCCGGTCGACGCCGACGGCGTCCAGCCGCCGGGCGATGTCGACCTTGTCCGCGGGCGAGAACACGACGCCCGGCGTCTGTTCCCCGTCGCGGAGCGTCGTGTCGGCGATCCGGATCTCGTCGGGAAAGGCCAACTCCCCCTCGAACGATTCGTGGAGGTTGTACTGGCTGGTGTCGACCAGCGGCTCGGGTTCGTCGGTCATCACCCCGAACACCACGGCCCGGCGCCTTGCAACTTGCGAAACGTATCAACACGCCTGACTGTCCGGCTGCCCGCGGGGGTTCGGGCCCGCGGGATCCACGGAAGCGCTATGCGGCTGGTGGCACAACGGTCGGGCATGTTGTCGGACGCCACGGCGGTCGTCACCGGCGGCGCGAACGGGATCGGGCGGGAGATAGCGTTGACGTTCGCCGACAACGGCGCGACCGTCGTGGTCGCCGACGTCGTCCGCGAGGCCCGGGACGATGCCACCCCGACCGACGAGCTGGTCGACGACGCGACCCGGGGGACGTTCGTCGAGACGGACGTCTCCGATCCCGACGCCGTCGCCGCGCTGTTCGAGGCGGTCGACCGGGAGTACGGTGGGCTGGACGTCCTCGTCAACAACGCCGCGGTGTTCCGTGACGCGCCGGTGCTCGACCTCGATTTGAACACGTGGCAGGGAATGATCGCCGTCACGCAGACCGGGACCTTCCTCTGCTGTAAGCACGCGCTACCGCTGTTGCGCGACGGCGGCGGCAGCATCACCACCATCTCGTCGGTCGCCGGGCTGCAGGCGACGTCCGAACGACCCGCCTACGCCGCGACGAAGGCGGCGATCACCAACCTCATGCGGCAGATCGCCGTCGACTACGGGCCCGACGGGGTCCGGGCGAACTCGATCCACCCCGGCCCGGTGGATACCTCCTCGACGACCGGGCTCCAGGACACCGAGAAGTGGCAGGCGATCCGCGCCTCGATCCCGCTCGGCCGGTTCGCGCGCCCCGACGACGTCGCGAACGCCGCCCTCTATCTCGCCTCCGAGATGGGCGCCTACATCAACGGCCACGCGCTCGTCGTCGATGGCGGGCTGACCGCCTTCTACCACTGACCGCCGCAGGCCCCGATGATGGCTCGCCGGGCGACACCCGGACCTTCATTACGGGGTACGGCCAATACGCCGACGTAGACGGGACCCAGCATGCACGAGCAACCGACCACCCGACCACACGAACCATGACAGACACGACAACAGGCCTGTACAGCCACCGGGTCGAGGAACTCGCCGAACAGATGGATCGCGTCGCCGACAACGAGTTCTACCGGGAGCTCTACGCCGACCACGACGTCGATCCAACCTCGATCGGGTCGATGGCGGAGTTCCAACAGCTCCCGTTCGTCTCGTCGTCCGACCTCCGGGACGCGGTCAACGGCGCCCCGGACCGCGGGCCGTTCTTCGGCGAGGACGTCAACCGGACGTTCATGACGCCGGTCGGCGACCAGCTGATGCCGCTGTACTACACGGCGGGCGACTGGCGTCGGATGACCGAGACCATCGGGAACCGGTTCCGGGACATCGGCGTCGGCGAGGGCGACGTGGTGCTGAACACCATCGGCTACACGCCGTTCATCGCCGGGATGCTGTTCCAGGACGCGCTCTCGACCATCGGTGCGGTGCCGGTGCCGGCCGGCGCGGGGGATTCCGACGCCGCCGCCGGACTCGTCGACCTGCTGGACGTCAACGTCGCGGTCGGGTTCCCGAGTTACATCGAGAAGATCGCCGCCCAAACCGACATGTCGCTGGACATCCTGATCAGCGCCGGCGAACCGGTCGTGTACTACCCGTCGCGCCGCGAGGAACTCAGGGAGGTTGTCGGCGGCGCGGAGACGGTGGCCGACGTCTACGGCATCGCCGAGGCCGGCACCGTCGCCGCCGAGGACGCGACCGAGTCGGGGATGAACGTCTTCGACGAGTACATGATCGCCGAGGTGATCGATCCGGAGACCGGAGACCCGGTGGCACCCGGCGAGTCCGGCGAACTCGTCCTGACGCACCTCCACCAGGAGGCGATGCCGATGGTCCGTTTCAGAACGGGCGACGTCACGCGACTAATCGAGGACGACGGCACGCTCAAGCTTCCCGAAGGCGTCTTCGGCCGGGTCGACAACCGCCTCAAGGTCAAGGGCATCAAGGTGTACCCGGGCGCGTTCGAACCGGTCGTCGCCGGCATCGACGGGCTCACGGGGAACTTCACCATCCACGTCTCCACGCCCGAGAGCACCGACCACGTCAGGCTCGTCTGTGAGGGCGTCGCCGACCAGGTCGACGTCGAGGCGCTCCGCTCGGTGCTCCGCAAGCAGGTCCTAATCTCGGTCGACGACATCGAGGTCGTCGAGTCCCTCGAGACCGACGACCAGGTCGTCGACGACCGGGCCGAGTCCATCACCTGACTTGACGGCGCCTTTCTGGACAGTGCGGGCGGGGTAGGCACCGACTACCCGGCGTGGGCCGATGTATGGCGTTGCGGCCGACGCGCCGTGGTGCCAGGGCAGCCGCACCCCTTGGGTCGGTCCCGGTGTCCGGCCGGAACGGACCACCGTCAGCCCACCGGACCCGATTGGCAGTCCGACCGGGCGTGCGTCCCTGAACGTCCGTTACAGTTAAGAGAGATGGATGGTAACGTTTCTCCCGCTACGGATGAGTAAGACCGATCAGCCCCCACGGGCGATTATCCACCAGAACATCCTGGATGCGGCGGCCGAAAAGCCGAACGCGACCCTCGAGAGTATCGCGACCGAGGTGAGTGGGGCGACGCCCGAATTCGTCGAGCGCGTCCTTAATGAGTACGGGGATCCGGGTGAGGATGAGGAGCCGACGGACGAGGCGGAGTCGGATCTCGACCAGGCTGCGACGGGGCCCGACCAGGCTGAGTCGGCACCCGTCGAGGAATCGCGGCCGGCGACCGAGGACCTCACCCCGATGCAACGCGACATCATCGAGGCGATCCACGAGTCGCCGTCTGCCAGTCAACGCGACCTCGCCTCACGGTTCGACGTGGCCACGTCCACGATCAACCGACAGGTCAACTCAATCCCCGATTTCGACTGGGGCGAGCGCGAACAGTTCGTCTCCGAACACTTCGATTCACCCACTAACTCCGTGACACCAGAGCCGAAGGCAAAGAGCAACGGCAGCCAGCGTACCGAGTCCACCGACCTCTCCGACCGCGTTCGTCGTCTCGAGGACCGCCTCGAGGCCGCAGAGCGGCCGGAGTCAGCGATGCCCGACGGGTTCGAGGATCCGGAGCTCGTCCACAAGGTCCTCCGGGCGTGCCTCCGTGACGACGGCATCACCGAGGAGGAGGAACTCCGGATCATCTCGAACCTCGTCCAGTAGCACGCCGCATGCGGGACGGTCGGTGGCTTGGTTCGGCCGCCGCGCCCCGGCAGTGCGGGCTCGGTCGGGCGCGAACCGCTTCCGTGTCGCCCATAGGTTTATGGACGGGCCAGAGATGAGCTACGTATGCCACCCGAGGGTACGGTGCCGCCCGACCGCCTGGACGACTCGTACGTCTGCATCGACGGCGAACTCCGCCCGATGGACGAGCCACACGTTAGAGCCTACGATCGTGGATTCATGTATGCCGATGGGGTCTACGACGCCTTCCCCGTCTACGACTCCCGAGCGATCCTGGTTGATCGACATCTCGACCGGCTCCAGCGGTCGGCGACCGCCGCAGCCATCGACCTCGACCGGTCGAACGAAACGCTCCGCGAGTGGATCGTCCGCACCCTCGAGGCGAGCGACGTCACCGACGGTGGCTGTCGACTCATCGTCTCCCGGGGCGCCGGGAAACAGGGCATCAAGAACACGGAGCTGGTGACCGACCCGACCATCGCGGTCGTCCCCACGCACACGCCGCCCGAGGAGGTCCACCACGGGCGGCCGACCGAGGAGGCGGCCCGGATCGTCTCGACGCGGACCATCCCGCCGGACTCGATCGACCCGAAACTGAAGGGCCTCAACTACATGCAGAACATCGCCGCCCAGCAGGAACTGACCGGGACCGACGCCACGAACGGGATCATGCTGGACCACCGTGGCTGCGTGGCCGAGGGGTTCGATGCGAACGTCTTCCTGGTCGACGAGGCGGGCGTGGTCCGGACGCCGCCGGTGACACACACCCTCGACGGGATCACCCGGTCGCTGCTGCTCGAACTCGCCGAGGACCTCGACGTCCCCGTCGAGGTCACCGACATCACGCCAACGGAGCTTTTCGCGGCGACGGACGTGTTCATGACCGGCAGCGGCGTTGGGATCTCCTCGATCGTCGAGATAAACGATCGACGGATCGGTGACGGCACGCCGGGCGAGACCGTCGAGGAACTGGCAGCCGTGTTCCGGGAGTACGTCACGACCCACGAGTACGTGGAACTCGACACCTGACGACACCCGACCCGTGGATCGACCTACGGTGACGTCGGGCGGCCCGGACGTCTACGCGTCGGTGACGGCGTAGCGGGTCACGCCGTCGGTCGTGCTGACGTCGACCCGGTCGGCCGCCTCGAGCAGGTCGAGGTGCCCGATGACCTCGGACATGCCCAGGAACACCTCGGTGGTCGGCAGCCCGGGGAACAGCTCCTTCATCAGGGCGTACGGGGTCGTCGGGCCGGCCGCCTCGAGTCGCTCGGCGACGTCCTCCCGGCGGGTCCGGTGGTGTGAGAGCGTCTCGTCGACGCGTCCGTGGAGGTCGTCGATCGGGCCGCGGTGCCCGCCGTAGCCGCGGGTGGCGTCGACCGACCGGAGACGCTTGAGGGAGGCGAGATACGTGGGGAGGCTCCGGGTCCGGTCGTCCGACCCGTCGGGCCGGACCGACAGGACGGGGTTCGGCGTGATGTCCGCGAGCACGTGGTCGCCCGTGAACATGACGTCGCCGTCGGCGGGGCGGAAGCAGATGCTCCCAGGCGCGTGGCCGGGCGTGTGGTAACAGTCGAAGGTCGGGCCGGCGGTGATGGTGTCGCCGTCGTCGACGAACCGGTCGACGTCGACGGCCGCCTGGAAGGCGAGGTACGGTTCCGGGACCTTTGTTACGACGTCGGCCATCGAGTCCGGGAGGCCCATCGAGCGGAGGAACGGTTCGAAGAACGCCTGTTCGCGGCGGAAGTGGGCCGGCATGTCGGCGACGATGGCGGCGGCGTGTTCGTGGGCGACGACGGTCGCACCGGCCTGGGCCACGACGCGGGCCGTCAACCCGAAGTGATCGATGTGGGGATGCGTGATCAGCACGTGGTCGACCTCGGCGACCGACCGGCCGCGGTCATGGAGCGCCGCGGTAAGTGCCTCGTGGGCCTCGTCGGTGTCCGGGCCCGGGTCGATGATCGTGAGCGGGCCGTCGGTGAACAGGTAGCAGTTCACCGTCCCGATGTCGAACGGCGTCGGGATCTCGATTCGCTCGAATCCATCCATAACGGCGTCTCGGTCCCGACGTATTTGTGCGTTCGCCCGCGGGCGTACTCCGCCGGCGTCAGGCGACCGCGTCGAGCCGCGGGATCGACGCTGTCGCAGACGGGGGTATACTTTTGGTGTGTAGCACCGAGAGACGTGAACGTACCATGGTTCGCCGGGTTACCGTCAGGAACGCGACAGCGAACGTCTGGGGGGCGATCGCCGAGATGATGGCCACGCAGATGCACCACGGGACGTTCGAAGACACGGTCGTGGTGTTGGACTGGGACGGCGACGCGCCGTCGTTCGGCATGGGGGTCCACGAGGACGCCGACATGTTCGACTTCGACCTCGTCCGCGACCAGGATCACGGCATCGCGCGCCGGTACGCCTTCGCCGGCGGCACCGGGATGCGGGTCCCGCAGTCGCCGTGTATCAACATCTACTACGAGCGGTCGGGCGGCACGATCCGCGAGGAGTCCGACCGCAACGGGGCGGCGAACGTCGAGGCGCTGGCCGAGTTCGGCCTCGACGCCGAGTACCGCCCCATCGGCGACACCGAGGTCTCCCTTGAGGACGGTGAGTTCAAGATCATGGCGAGTGCCGCCGCGACGCTTGACCGCCACCACCCCGACCTCTGGATCGTCACGGAGAGCCCAATCTGGGACATGCCGCCCGCGGAGACGTCCGAACTGTACGAGGCGGCGATCGATCTGCCGCCGGAGAAGTTCGAGGACAAGGACACCGACTCCGCGACGGCGCGCATCCGGGACCTCTCGTCGATCTTCGACGACCTCGGCAAGAGCCCCGGGAAGGACGCGGTGCTGGACGCGCTCGTCGAGGCGAAGGTCGAGGCGCTGTTCGGGGCGGACGAACCGATCAGCGAGGAGTCGTGGTCGGCGGAGGAGACGGCGTTCATCGACCGGATGAAGCCGTACTTCGAGAGCGACCCCTGGATCAATCGGGTCTCGACCTCACGGATGGTCCGACGCGCCCCGGCGGACTGTACGGTCGGCATCGGGGCCGAGAAGGCCCGCAAACTCGTCAAGGTGAGTCTCGTCATCGACGACGGCACGATCCACGACGCCCTGGTGAGCGGCGACCTCTACATCAGACCCCAGCCCACCCTGACGCGGGACGGCGTCCTGGAGGCGATGGCGGACGCGATCGTGGGGCTGGATCCGACCGACGACGCCGCGATCGCCGACGCGATCGAGACCGTCTACGACCGCTACGACGTCGAGGCGCCGGGCGTCGAGCCCGCCGACATCGTCACGGCGATCCGGAAAGCCGCAGCGGACACCCGGCCGGCCGACGAGTACCTCGCCGACCAGTAACGCGAACCGACGCGTCCCTGAAGTATCGCCGACCGGTCAATCAGACCGGCGCTCCGCCGACGCCCGGCCCGCCGCCGACCCCCTCCGGCACTCCGTCGACGGGTCGACGAGGCCGGGACGCGTCGGCCCGCCAGGCGAGCACCGACGTCGCTGCATTGTCGATGGAGCGGTCCCGGCGGGTCGACAGGATGAATACCCCGTCCGACGATGGCAACGGCATGGACACCCCGCGGGGTGGGCGGCCGAACGCGTGGGACGCCAAGTCCTACGACGAGGGCCACGAGTTCGTCTTCGAACACGGTGCGGATGTCGTGGCGCTGCTCGACCCCGTGGACGGCGAGCGCGTGTTGGACCTCGGGTGTGGAACCGGCCACCTCACGACTCGCATCGCCGGGTCGGGCGCGGACACCATCGGGATCGACGCCTCGGAGGAGATGCTCCGGCAGGCCCGTACCGTCGCGCCGGACTGCGAGTTCGTGCGGGCCGACGCGCGTGCCGTCCCGTTCGACCGATCGTTCGACGCGGTGTTCTCCAACGCCGTCCTCCACTGGATCCCCGACCAGGACGCCGTCCTCGGCTCGGTCCGCGACGCGCTGCGGCCGGGCGGGCGACTCGTCGCGGAACTCGGCGGTCGGGGCAACGTCGCCGCGGTCGTCGAGGCGGTCCGGGCGGCGGCGGCCGACCACGGCTACGACGTCGAGACTCCCTGGTACTTCCCGAGCGTCGGCGAGTACGCGACGACGCTCGAGGCGAACGGCTTCGAGCCCCGCTACGCCAGGCTGTTCGACCGGCCGACGGAACTGGACCACGGGGCCGACGGCCTCGCGGCGTGGCTCGACATGTTCGGCGACAGCCTGCTCTCGGCCGTACCCGAGGCCGACCGGTCCGCGGTCGTCGCCGACGTCGAGGACCGCCTGCGCAACGACCGGTTCCGGGACGACACCTGGGTCGTCGACTACCGGCGGCTCCGCGTCGTTGCGATCGACGACCGGGCGTAGGCCGCCACGACACGAGGACGGCCCGGTCCGGAACTGCCGCGTCGACGGAGTAAGTATTAGTGACTGAAGCCCCCGGTCGTTCGTATGCCTCCCGGCCGGACAGTGATCGAAGGGATCGAAGGGACGACGCAGGATCGCGAGCTCAACGTACACACCCTGCTCAAGCACGCAGCGACCGTCCACGGGGACAGCGAGGTGGTCACCTACACCGGCGACGGGGTCCATCGGTACACCTACCGGGACATGTACGCCCGGGTCGAGTCCGCCGCGAACATGCTCGAGGACCTCGGCGTCGGTCCGGGCGAACTCGTCGCGCTCGGCACCCACTCTACCCACCGGGCGATCGAACTGCTGTACGCCGTCGCGAGCATCGGGGCGACGCCGCACTTCCTCAACCCGGAATCCGAACAGCACAGCACGTACCTCGTCGAGCACCTCACCACGCACGCCGAGATGGACAAGGTGTTCCTCCACGAGGACATGACCGACATGGTCGACGAACTCCTGCCAGACCCCGACGACTACGCCTACGTGACGTTCGGGCCGTCGGGCGGTGCAACGGTCGAGCACGGCACTGACCTCGGGTCCTACGAGGCCCTGCTCGCCGAGGCCGACGACGAGTACGACTGGACGCCGATCAAAGAGGAGACGGCCGTGGTGATGATGTCCTCCGGCGGGACGACCGGGAAGCCGAAGGCAATCGCCCACAGCCACCGGTCGGCCTGGTTCGTGGGCCACGGGCTGGCGTGGGCGAACTCGCTGGGGCCGCAGGACAACGTCTTCATGTTTCCCCCGCTGCACCACGGCGTCGGGTGGTTCCTCTGGGTGACCGCCCCGATCACCGGCGCGAAGCTCGTGCTGCCCGGCCCGGACACGCCCGAGAACTTCCAGGAGATCATGATCGACGAGGAAATCACGTTTTCGGCGGGCGTCGCGCCGCTCGTCCGGAGCCTCGTCGACACGATCCAGGACCGCCGGGAGCGGGGCGACGAGATCGACCTCGACGGCACCTGGTTCCTCTTCGGCGGCGACAGCACGCCCACGCAGCTGTTGGCCGACCTCGACGACCTCGGCGCGACCTCCCTCCAGATGTACGGGGGTGCCGAGACCGAACTGTACTTCGTCCAGAACATCCAGGTCGAACCCCGCCCGACCGAGGCGGCCCTCTCCGATGAGGAGTACCTCGCGTACCGCTCCGAACACGTCGGCTATCCCGTGCCCGGGGCGACCATCCGGGCCGTCGACGGGGACGGCAACGAGGTGCCGCGCGACGGCGAAACGCCCGGTCGCGCCTGCGTCGGGGCCCCGTGGGTGAGCGGCTACTGGAAGCTCCCGGAGAAAAACGCCAGTACGGACGTCGACGGCCTCATCAACCTGGACGACATCATCACGATCGACGACTCGGGGACCGTGACGTTCCGGGACCGCGCCGACGACGCGGTCGAGAAGGACAGCGAGTTGATTCCGACGCCCAGCGTGGAGGACGCGCTCGCCGACCACCCCGACGTCTCCCACGTGGCCGTCATCGGCGTCGCCCACGACCGGCACGGGGAGGTCCCCGTCGCCGTGGTGGAACCGCCGTCGGGCGTCCGGCCCGACGACGTCTCGATCGACGTCGAGGCGTTCCTGGCTGATGCCGTCGACGCCGGCCGGATTCGTCGGAGCTGGCTCCCCGAACGGGTGATCGTGGTCGAGGAGATGCCGCGAGCCCACTCCGGGAAGCTGGACAAGGTGGCGCTCCGCGAGGAGTACGCGACGCTTTTCG
>CAZATR010000012.1:0-32329 GCA_964488035.1 uncultured Natronomonas sp. | reverse complement strand
CCGCCTCCGCCTCCGCCGCCTCCGCCGCCACCGCCTCCGCTACCGGAAGTCGGGGTCGCGGTCGGGCCGCCGGCGGCCGGCGTCGGGGTGGGCGTCGCGCCACCGCTCTCGGTCGGGGTCGGCGTGGCGCCACCGCTCTCGGTCGGGGTCGGCGTCGCCCCGCCGCCACCGCCGCCACCGCCGTCTTCGCTCGGAGGCGGGCCGAGCTGCTGGCGGGCCTGCTGCTCGTTGTCGCACTCGCAGATGTAGACGTAGTTCGTGTAGAGCTCGACGCCGCGCCACTGCTTGTCGTCCGGTTCGCACTCGGAGTTGCCCTCCTCCGTGCACTTGGTCGCGATGGTGCCGTTGGTGAAGCCGCGGACCTGGTACCAGCCCGGCTCGCTGGTCATCTTCAGGCAGGGGCCGTCGTTGGAGCCGACACCCTGGGCGGCGACGATCTCGTCGTCCGGCGAGATGTACGGCGGGCTGCCGGAGAGGTCGCCCCAGTCGAAGAACTGTACGGTGAGGCCGCCCGCTTGGAGGTTCGAGCCGCGCCGGTGTTCGATCAGGTCCTCGTCGGTGTTGGTGCCTTCCAGGTCGTTCTGGCGGTCGAGGCCGAAGACCTTGGTGTTCTGCGTGGCGTCGCACTGGCTGTAGTCGATCCACTCGGCCCCGATCTCGATGTAGTTTAGCCAGAGTCCGTCTTCGGCGTTCTGTTCGGTGAACGCCTTCTGTCCGGTCGCGTAGTACTCGATGCTGGCGTTGTAGCCGTTCGAGCCGCTGTGGACCGGGTGGTTCCCGGGGTAGTGGTCGGTCGTTTGCGGGAGGTTGATGATGAAGCTCACGCCGCCGTCGCTGGTGTTGTACGTCGGTGCTTCGCCGGGCGTGTGTCTGTCCGCCGCGACGGTGCCGGTGAACGCCAGCACCGAGACGCCCGCGACCAGCCACATCGTCATGACGGTCGCCAACAGCGTCGCGGAGACCCGTTTCGTACTCCGTTCCATGCGTTGGCATCATTCCCTTCGTATAGATAACGTCTCTGCTGGCAATCTACAGCGGTTTAAGTCAGGGGTGGGTTGTTCGTCCACGGAGTCGCTGACGGCGGGTCCGTCGGCGAGCCGGACGGGAGGGTTATCGGCCCCGGTTGACCGCCGGACGGCGGCCCGGAACTGGTCGCCGCCGCGCACACGGTGGCCGCCGAGGTCCCCGGTGACCGCAGCGCCGCGGCGAGGGCGACGACATCGACGGGCCCGAACACGGCGGTCAGGCGGCGGAATCCGCCGACGACCGGCGAGCACGCTGACGAGGGCCGACTGACCGGGCGCGTCGCAGAACGGGACGTCCCGGTGGCGTGGATCCGGTGCGGGACACGGACGCCTGTCGCTTGCGGTCGCGACGCCTCCTGGGGCCGGTCCGGTACCGTCGGTGGCGACCGTCGGGGACGTCGTAGACCGGATCGAACAGCACCGGCGAGTACGGCATCATTGCGGTCAGTCGTCGCCCCCGGAGGCTGATTCCCGGTCGGGGAAGGCCGCGCGACTGATGGTGCCGCCGGTGTCCCGCAGGAGGTAGCGGAACGACCGCCGGCGATCGACGAACAGACCGGCGGCGAGGACGACGTAGACGGCGCTGTAGGCGAGGAGGAGTTCGTACGACGAAAGCGGGAGGGCGACGCCACGGATGATGAGAAACTCCAGGAGGACCTGGCTGAGGAACAGCACCAGGATGACGAGCGCCTCCCGGATCGATATCTCGAAGTTCAGGAGCACCGAGATGGCGAACAGCGACTGGGCGGCGGTCAGCCAGATCTCCGCGGCCTGCTTCGCGTCGAACGCGAGCGCTCCGTACCGGCCGAGCGCCAGCGAGTGGACGACGACGAGGGTCCCGATGAGCAGCGTCCACTGGTTGAGCTTCGAGGAGATGAGGGCGTTGAAGCCGGCGGTCGAGCGGGCCTTGTTCACCAGATAGAGGACGACGATGAGCTCCGGCGATTCGGAGGCCAGCGGGGCGATCCACTGGATCATGAAGAACGGTGGGACGCCGACGGCGGTGCCGAGCGATTCGAGGCCGTGGGCGAACGGTTCGACGGCGATGAAGATCATCAGTCCCGCGTAGGCGAACAGCGCGAGGACGGTGGCGACGCGGGCGCCTTTCGGGAACGTCTGGAGGTAGGCCGGCACGCCGATGTGCTGGGTGTCGGGGTCGACGTCGCCCCGGAGGATGACCAGGATGTAGGCGACGTAGATGCCGACGAGCACGACCATGTCGAGGACGTCGATGCCGCCGCCGAGCGGGACCAGGAAGGCCCACGCGGTCGCGGCCAGCAGGAACACGACCTCGAGCCCGATAGCGGGGTCGAGCTCCACGGCGTCGGCCAGGAACCCGTCGCGCTTCGACACGGCCGGATCCCGTGCCGAGGCCGCCCGGTAGACGGTGAACAGCGCGATGCCGGCCCACCCGATGCCGATCAGGATCCGGTTGGCGCCGGTCATGTTCGCGACCGCGAGGTTGCCGGCCTCGACGCCGCGGGGAGTCCCGGCGTACTTGCCGGCGTTCCAGGCGTAGAGGCCGTCGACGGCGTACTCCGGCGCGACCGCCAGCACGGCCAGCACCGCGATGGCGAACGACCGCGGGACGTCCTTCTCCGCGGTCTCGGCGGCCCAGGCCAACAGGAAGGAGGCGCCCAGGACGGCGGTCCCGCTGAGGAGCACGATACCGATGGTGGGTATCGAGGACAGGACGACGGGCGGGCTGTAGGCGAACTCCGGGGCGACGAGCTCGAGTAGCCTCGGCAGACCGCGGAGGGCGGTCCAGACGACGACCCACGGAGCGGTGAGCGCGAGGGCGGCTCCGAGCGCCCTCAGTGAGCGGCGATTCATGGCGAGACTCGCTGGGTACGTTGACGGAGCCGGGGCCGGGTGGTAGCCCTTTCGACTCCGACCGCCGCGTCCGCGCTACCCGTCGTCGGGGCCGAAAGTCGCCGCGGCGTCGCTCGGGGTGTCGAAGTCGTGGAAGTTCTCGCCTTTCTCCTTCGAGAGGACGTTCAGCGCCGCGGCGGCGCCGTCGCCCGCGGAGATGACGGCCTGCCACTCCTCGTCGCGGACCATCGCGCCGGTCGCGTAGGCGTCGGCGACGCTCGTCTCCATGGTCACGTCGACGTCGACGACGTCGCCGTCGAACGCACAGCCGAGCGCGTCGGCCAGCTCGCGGTCGGCGCCCGTCGCGAGCACGAGGTAATCGGCCTCGTGGTCGCCGTCGTCGGTGGAAACGCGGAACCCGTCGTCGGTCGCCGCGACGTCGGTCACCGCCTCGCCCTGGTGGCGTTCGACGCCGAAGCTGTCGACCTGGGTGCGGGCCGTCTCGAGGAACGCCGAGCCGTCCCGGGAGCCGACGCCGAGGTAGTTGAACAGGTGGGCCTTGTGCATCCAGGTCCCGTCGTCGTCGAAGACGACGGTGTCGAGGCCGTTCTTCGCGGTGAACAGTGCGGCGCTCAGGCCGGCGGGGCCGCCGCCGACGACGATCACGTCCGACATGGGGCGCCGTAGGACCGCCAGGTGGTTAGGCGTTGCCACCGCCGCTCCCGGGCCGGCCTGGCGACGAACGAGAGAGGACCGCCGACCCTGGGGTCCGGTCCCCCGTCGCCGACCGGCGTCCCTGCGGTCCGGTCGCCCGTCGCCGGGCCCCGGCACCCGCGGGGTCGCCGACGGTGGCACCGCCCTCGGTCACCGCCACTCGGCGAGGGTCGGGGCCTCCGACGCCGGTATCGAGAGCCAGGTATCGTCCCGCGTGACGTCGGCGATGACGAGGCGGGCGGCGCCGCCGCTGCGGTCGATCGCCGCCATGACGGTGGTCTCCCCGTCGGTTCGTCGGCCGTCCGAGGTCGGCTCCTTCGCCCCCACAAGTGATAATCGTTAACATACCACAATAAGTGTTGTGGGCGGGTCGAGCGTCGAATCGCCGGCCGAAACCGCCTCGGCCGGGTCCGAGCCGGACCCGTCTCGGGGGTTGCCGCTCTCGACCGGCGGGGCCGTCACCGGCCGGCCCCGTCGGGCGACCGCGTCGGTCACCGTCAGACGAACACGTCGTTGAGCATGTCGACGAGCGCCTCGGTCACCGCGTCGTCCCCGTCGAGCGACCCGCTGAGGCCGTACAGCGGCGCGTCGGCCTCCTCGGTGTCGGCCCGGCGGGCCGTCGCGACGGCGTCGTCCAGATCAGCGAGGAACTCGTCGACGACCGGGGCGTGCTGGGCCATCGCCGAGAGGTGCATGCTCTCGGGGCGTTGCTGGCGCTCGACCTCCCAGCCGCCGTCGGACAGTTCCCGCTGGACGGTCCACGCCGAGACGTCGTCGGTGGACTCGATGGCGAGCAGGCACATGTCGGGGTCGCTGACGACGGCGAGGTCGTCGCGACTCGCGACGTGGTCGGCGATGGTTCCGGCGGCGCCCATGGCGTCCTCGACGAGCTCCACGTAGCCGTCCCGCCCGAGGAAGTTCATGACGGCCCAGGCGGCGGCGATGGGGCCGGCCGGCCGCGTGCCCTGGACGTTCGGGGCGACGTAGATGCCGCCCGGCCAGCCGTCGAAGGCGTAGTACTGGTGCCGACGGAGCGCCTTGTCCCGGTACAGCACGGTCGAGACGCCCTTCGCGGTGTAGCCGTACTTGTGGGGGTCGACCGACATCGAGGTGACGCCCTCCACCGAGAAGTCGTAGGCCGGGACGTCGTGGCCGAGGTCCGGGAGGAACGGGAGCACGAACCCGCCGATGCAGGCGTCGACGTGGCAGGGGACGCCGTGGTCGGCCGCGGCACCGGCGACGGCTTCGACCGGGTCGACGACGCCGTGCGGGTAGGAGGGGGCGCTCGCGACGACGAGGGCCGTCCGGTCGTCGATGGCGCCCTCGATGGCGGCCGGGTCGGCGCGCCAGTCGTCGCGGGTCGGCGTCCGGATCGCCTCGAGGCCGAGGTAGTGGGCCGCCTTCGCCCAGGCCGGGTGGGCCGTCTCCGCCATCACCACCGTGGGGTCCGTCACGTCGTCGACCTCGCGGGCGCGCTCCCGCGCCGCGTAGGTCGCACAGAGGATGCTCTCGGTCCCGCCGGAGGTGACGTTCCCGACGCTGTCCGGCCCGTTCATCAGGTCGCCGACCATCCCGACGACCTCGTTCTCGAACCCCAGGATGCTCGGGAACGCCAGCGGGTTCAGCGCGTTCTCCGAGGCGAAGGCCTCGTAGGCCTCGTCGCGGACGTCGTGGACGGTCTCGCCGGCCGAGTACACGAGGCTCCACGTGCGGCCGTCCGCCCAGTCGGCGTCGCCCTGCCGCCGGACCTCCATCTCCTCTCGCAGTGCGGCTCGATCCCGGCCCGTCTCGGGGAGTGCCATGGACGGCCCGTCCCCGCCCGCCCGCATAAAAGGTGCCGCTGCTGCCACGAGCCGGGGCCGGCGGGAGCACCCGCCGGGTCGGACGGGGCGTTTTAAGCCCCGGTGGCCTGAACGACCGGGGCACACCATGGCCGGCGACGCACTCGAGGGCGACATCGGGCTGTTCGAGGCCGTCGGGATCCAGATCGGGATCGTCGTCGGCGCCGGCCTCTTCGCCGTCACCGGAATCGCGGTCGGCGAGGCCGGCCCCGGCGTCGCCGTCTCCTACGTCGTCGCGGTCGTCGCCGTCTCGCTGTCGCTGGTCCCCACGGCCGTCCTCGGCGCTCTGTACCCGACAGTCGGCGGCAACTACCGGTACCCGAGCCGCCTGTGGTCGCCGCGCGTCGCCTTCCTGGCGACGTGGGGGATGGCCGTCAGCGTCCTGGGCGGCGGGCTGCCGCTGTACGGCCTCAGCTTCGGGCAGTACCTCGACTCCCTGGTCGCCGTCGACCCCAGACTCGCCGGCGCCGTCGTCATCACGCTGTTCTTCCTGGTGAACCTGGTCGGCATCGAGCCGGCCGCCCGCGTCCAGCAGCTCATGCTCGTCGCGCTCGTGGGCAGTCTCGCCGCGTTCATTGGGTTCGGCGCGCCCGCCGTCGAGACGGCGAACCTCACCCCGGCGCTCCCCAACGGCGTCGGCGGGGTCCTGGTCGGCGGCGCGCTGCTGTACTTCGTCTGCATGGGCGCGAACTTCATCGTCGACGTCGGCGGCGAGATGCGCGATGCCGCCCTCACCATCCCCCGCTCGTTCCTCGTCTCAATCCCCCTGATCCTCGTGGTCTACGTCCTGACGAGCGTCGTCGCGGTCGGGGCCGTCGGCTGGCGCGCGCTGGCCAACGAACCGCTGTCGGTCGCCGCCGAGGCCGCGCTCCCGCCCGCTCTGGTGACCGTCTTCACCGTCGGCGGCGCGCTGTTCGCCATCGCGACGACCATCAACGCCGTCTACATGATCGCGCCGAAGTACCTGCTCGTGCTTGCCGACGACGGCGTCTTCCCGTCGGCGTTCGAGGCCGTCAACGACCGGTTCGGCACGCCCCACTGGGGGCTGGCGTTCGTCTACGGCGCCTCGATGCTCTTTCTGCTCAGCCCCCTCTCCATCGAGCGGTTCAGCACCCTCATGGCCTTCGGCAGCATCGTCCTCGTGATGCCCGTGATGGTCGCGGCCGTCCGCCTCGTCCGGGACCGTCCGGCCGCGTACGCCGACGCCCCGTTCCGGGTCGCCCCGCGGCTGCTGGTCGGCGTCTCCGGCGTCGCCGTCGTCCTCAACATCGCGCTCCTCGCCCTGCTCGCCAGCCAGGAGCCCCGGACTTTCGCCGTCTGGGCCGGCCTCGTCGTGCTCGGCGGCGGCTACTACCTCCTCCGCGCCCGGTGGGTGGCCGCGAACGGGACGGCGCTCGCGGACCGCATGGATGAGCTGTGACCGCCGCCGACGGTCGACGTGCGGGGCGCGGTCATCCGAAGACCTCGTCGACGGCGACGACGAGCGTCTCGACGCCGTCCGTGAGTTCGGACTCGGTCGCACACAGCGGCGGCGCCACCATCACCTGGAAGCCCGGGCGACCCGAGCCGACCAGGACGCCGCGGTCCCGCGCCTCGCGGATGACGTCGGTGACGGGGTTGTCACCGTCCTCGACCCTGGGGTCGAAGACCGGGTCGCCGGTCGCGGGGTCGACGAACTCGACGGCCCGGAGGAACCCTCGACCGCGGACCTCGCCGACCACGCCGAAGGACTCGAGGGCCGCCAGTTCCTCCCGGAGGTGCGGTTCCAGCTTCTGGACACGCGGAACGAGGTCCTCGTAGACCTCCAGCGCCCCCAGGCCGGCGGCACAGCCGATCGGGTTGCCGGCGAACGTCTGGCCGATCGCCGGGTCCGCCTCGCGGATCCGCTCGGTAACGGCCTCGCTGGCCAGCACGCCGGCCAGCGGGACGTAGGCGCTGGTCGCGCCCTTCGCGAACGTCAGGAGGTCGGGCTCGAGGCCCTCGGTGTCGGCGCCGAACCAGTCGCCGCACCGGCCGAACCCGGTGATGACCTCGTCGACGACGAGCAACACGTCGTACCGGTCGCAGATCTCGCGGACGCGGTCGAAGTAGCCCGGCGGGGCGGTGAAGGCGCCGCTGCTGCCGGCGACGACCTCGGTCACGAGGGCGGCGACGTCGCCGGGGCCGTGGTTCAGGACGACGTACTCGAGGTGGTCGGCCGCCCGCTCGGCCAGTTCCGCCGGCGAATCGGCGTCGAACGGGGCGTCGCAGCCGTCGAACGGCGGCAGGACCTTGACGGCGCCGGTCGTGGCGGCGCCGCGCTCGACCGGCACCCGCATCGCGGGGTCGCCGGTCAGGCCCGCCGTCGCGTAGGTGCTGCCGTGGTAGGAGCGCCACCGCGACAGCACCGTGTCGCCGTCCTGGAGGTCGCGGGCGAGCTGGATCGCGGCCTCGTTGGCGTCGCTGCCGGACACCGAGAAGAACACCGAGTCCATCCCGCCAGGGGCGACCTCCAGCAACCGCTCGGCGAACGCGGTCCGGACGTCGCTGTGGTCCGCCGAGGAGACGTACTGGACGCGCTCGAGCTGCTCCCGCATCCGGTCGAGGATCGTCTCGTTGCCGTGCCCGGCGTTGACGCAGTAGAGCTGGGAGGTGAAGTCGAGGTACTCGGTGCCGTCGGCGTCGACGACGACGGCGCCGTCGCCGTCGACGATGGTCGGCCGCGCCTCGCCGACGTGCCCGAAGTGCGGCAGCGCCGGCGACTCGTGGGCGTCTCCCTGCATGCGTAGGCCGATACCGGCCAGCGACAAGTATGCGGGGGTTCACGCGGCCGTGCGCCGACGGGGCAACCGGGTCTCCGCCACGGGCCCCATGGGCGCTACTGTCGGGGCGCCGGGACGAACGGGTAGGACTGCCGCTGCCCCGTCGAGTTCCGCGCGACGATGCGCGCCGTCGCGCCGACCGCGCCGTCGGACCCGCGGCGCTCGCGGCCGGCCTCGTAGCGGAGGACGGTCATGTCGAGACAGACCCGGAGGAGTTCGTTCGCGGCGAAGCGGTACCGGTCGCCGCTCGGCCCGAGGTCGACCTCGTCGGTGGTCCGGAGGTGGTGCTCGACGAACAACATCCCACCGGGCGCCATCGCGTCCCGCACGTCCGGCAGCCGGTCGACGGCGCGGTAGAAGCTGACGGTCACGACGTCGTAGGCGTCGTTGGGGAAGGCGTACTCGGTGAGGTCCGCGCGGATGGGGTTGATCCGGTCGGCGACGCCGCGGCGGCGGGCGTTCTCCATCGCGATCTCGAGGCCGGCGCGGGACCGGTCGACGGCGTCGACCTCGTAGCCGTGCTCGGCCAGGAAGACGGCGTTGCGCCCGGTGCCGGCGGCGAGGTCGAGCGCCCGCCCGTCGGGGAAGCGGTCGACCCAGCGCTCGAGGAGGGTGGCCGGGTCGGGGTCCTGCGGGTAGTCGCCGCGGCGGAACCGTTCGTCCCAGGTGGGCATGGCCGTACGGAGGGTCGCCGGGGACATGAATGTCGTCGGTGCCGGTCTCGCTGGCCGTCAGTCGTCGACGGTCGGCTCCCCGTCGGCGTCCGAGGAGACGCCGCGGGGCCCGCGCGGTCCCGGGGCCTCGGTGAGGTCGGCGTCACGCCACCCGCCCTGCGTGTACCAGGCGTAGGCGATCACGGCGCCGGCGACGTTCGACACGGCGAACGCCAGCCAGATGCCCTCCGGCCCGAGCGGGCGGCTGGCGAACCACGCGACGGGGACCCGGATGACGCCGAGCATGAGGATGGAGACGAGGGCGGCGGTCAGCGTCCGGCCCGCCCCGCGGAAGCCGCCCTTGTAGGCGTGGAACACGCCCGTGAACCCGAACGTCGGGGCGACGTACCGGAGGAACAGCCGCCCGATCTCGACCACGTCGGGGTTGTCCGAGAAGACCCGGACGATGTCGGCCGCGAGCAGCCAGACGAGGACCCCGACGCCGGCGAGCACGGCGAACATGGCCTTGCCGGCGAAGTTCGTGGTGGCGGCCGCCCGGTCCTCCTTCGCGGCGCCGATGTTCTGGCCGGCCATCGTCTCGACGCCGCGTCCGACGGCGATGGCCGGCAGGAAGATGACCGAGAACATCCTGACGCCGACGCCGTAGGCGGCGACGACCACGGTGGGGAACATGCCGACGATGACGAGCATGAGGTTGACCGCGATGGCGTTGCCGGTGCCCTCGACGGAGGCCGGGACGCCGATCCGGACCAGCTTTCGCAGGAACCCGAGGTCCGGCACCATCTGGCGGGGATGGATCTGGACGCCGCGGACGCCCCGGAACATGACCGTCACGCCGATGACCGTCGCCAGCGCCCGGGAGAACACCGTGGCGTAGGCGGCGCCGACGACGCCGAGTTCCGGGAACGGGCCCCACCCGAAGATGAGGAACGGGTCCAGCACCATGTTGACGACGACGGTCACGAGCATGACGAGCATTGGGGTGATCGTGTCGCCGTACCCCCGCATCAGCGACATGAACATGAAGAACGCGAACATGAACACCATGCCGAGCGAGATGATCTCCAGGTACGACGTCGCGCCCTCGAGGACGCTGCCGGACGCGCCGAGCAGCGTCAGGAGGTCGCCGACGACGAGGTAGCCGAACGCGCCCAGGACGACCGAGGCGATGATGGCGAACGTGACCGTCTGGGAGGCGGCGAACTCGGCCCGGGCCTCGTCGCCGGCGCCGACGTGCTGGGCGACGAGGATGCTGCCGGCGACGGCGATTCCCAGGCCGAGCGAGATGATGAAGAACACGACGGGGAACGCGAAGCTGATCGCGGCGAGCGCGTCGGTGCTGTACTGGCCCAGCCAGATGGTGTCCACCAGGTTGTAGGCCGTCTGGAGGAGGTTGGTGATGACGATGGGCAGCGAGAGGTAGAACAGCGGGCGCCCGATCTCGCCCTCCGTCAGGTCGAACTCGTCGCGGCCCTTGAACACCGCGCCGGCGCGCTCCCGGAGCGTCGACAGCAGCCGCCGAACCCGCGACCGACTCACGACCGACTCACCACCCGGTGGTGGGTGGCGGGGCGGGCGGAGGACGGGAACCCACGACCCCCCGGTTGCGTGACGGCGGTGCTCCGGAACACGGTACCGGAAACTAGCTGACCAGTCAGTCAAAAGGGTTGTGCAGGCCTGCTACCACGGCACACGCCGCCGGTCGCGGGGCGTCGGGGCAACGGCCGCACACGGCTTATCCGGCTCCACCCCGTAGCGCCGCCGATGACCGGCTCCGGCGACGCCCTCCCGCCCGCCGACTGCGACCGGCTCGACCGGCTCCGGTCGGCCGACACGCTCGCGGACCTGGTGGCGCTGACCGACGCGACGACCGAACACGAGGCCTACCTCGCGGCGCGGGCCGAGTGGCGGGCGCTGATGGACCGACTGCTCCCGCCGGCGGAGCCGGCGACCGACCGGCTGCCGGGCGCGGCCGTCGAGGTGGACGGCACGCGGCTCGTCGTCCACGGCGTCACGCACGCCGACACCGACGCCGAACGGTCGTTCCTCCGCGAGCACGTCGCCGGCTTCCTCGAGGCCGGCGACGCCGTCTACTGCGAACAGGGCATCCGGCCGATGTACTTCGAGGATATGCCGGACGTCTGCGCGATGGACGACTACCGGTGGGCGCTCCAGCGGTGCCGCGAACTCGACGTCGACTCCCACCTCGCTGGCGACGATCGGGGGTTCGACGGCCTGCTTGAGGACCTGCCGAGCGTCGCCGGTACGTTCCGGGAGGCGGTGTTCTCGCTCGTCCACACCGGTGCGGACGTCTACGGCGAGGAGTTCGCGATGGCGCTGGGTGACGTCGCGACCGACTTCCTCACGAGCCACGAGGCCCTCGCCCGCGCACGCGAGTACGAGGCCTTCGCCCGCTCGAAGCGCGCCGCCGAGGACCCCTCGCGACTCGCCCACCTCCAGCGGTACTACGCGACGGTGTTCCTGCCGCAGCCCCTCGAGCGCGAGTGGCTCCGCCGGCACGACCCCGAACTCGAGATCGTCTCCCACGGGCGTAGCGAGCGGATGGCCGACTACGCCGTGTATCACGCCGACGAGGCCGATACCGTTCGCGTGATTACTGGCGCCGCCCACCAGCCGGGCATCCGCTACTACCTCGAGCGACACCGGGACGGCCACCGAGCGGGCGACGACTTCGAACTCGTCGAGTGACGGCGACCGCCCGAGCGGCCCGCTACGACTGCTCGGCGAGCCACTCCCGGACCCGCCGCCCGACGGCGGCGGAGAACGCACCACGGTCGAGGTCGATCCCGCGGTGGGCGAGCCGCCCGTGGTGGGCCCGCAGCAGGGCGTCCTCGACGCGGTCGAACACCGCGTCGTAGGTCGGCTCGCGGTCCGGCGGCAGCCGGTCGACCACGCGCTGGAGGAGCGCGTCGGTCACGAGCCGGTCGGCGACGGCGTCGGCGTCGCCCTCGAGGGGGGCGAACGACGGCTCCCGGTCGACGGCGGGGTTCGGGAGCGTCGCAACGTCGCCGGTCTTGTTCCGCACCACCAGTCCGGCGGCGGGGCCGTCGTACCACGCCGAGTCCGGGATGGCGGCCGGCGACGGGTCGAAGTCGGCCGCGCGGACCTCCCGCCGGAACGTGTTGACCGTCGCCAGCCCGAGCCGGTCGAAGGCGCGCTCCGTGGCGTCCGGCGGCAGGAACTCGCCGCGGTCCTCGTCCCACACGTCGAGACCCAGCACCGACGGCGTGCGCGCGAGGTCGTAGGGGACGGCCCGACGGTGGGTCGAGACGGCGACGAACGTGACCGTCTCGACGTCGTCGACGGCGGTCCGGAGCGCCTCGCGGTCCAGCGACTCCCGGACGTGCCGGACGGCGTGGCGGTACGGCGGCGGGATCTCGTCGCCGAACGGCCGCCGGCTGTCGGCGAACCGGAGAACGCCGGACTCGCGGAGCTGGAACCGGAGCTGGCCGCCATCGACGAGCTCCTGCAGCCAGAGGTGCCCCGACTCCAGCAGTCCCGGCGGGGCGTCCTCGACGTGCGGGACGGGCGGGTAGGCCTTCACGGCTCGAACTCCGGGGCCGACAACTTGAGTGTTCAGGCACGGGCGGCTCCCGACGGGACCGGTCGGTGGTCAGTCGCCGGCGTCGGGGTCCACGTCGCCGTCCACGTCGGCGTCGAGGTCACCCTCCACGTCCGCCTCGACGCCGGCTCCCGGAGGCGCCCCTGCCGGCCCGCCGTCGTCGATGACGCCCTCCGTCCAGCGGCCTCGCCGGAACCAGGCGGCCGCCACGATGAACGTGAGGAACGCGCCGGCGGCGAAGGCCGTCCAGACGCCCCGGACGCCGATGCCGAGACCGACGTCGAGGGTCAGCGTCGTGCCGGGGACGGTGACGGTGGCGAACGCCAGCGCGACCGCGACCGGGACGCGGAACACCCACCGCGAGAGGAACGACAGCGCCATGGCGACCGTCGTTTGGCCGGCGCCGCGGAACGCGCCCTGGACGACCATCGTGCCGCCGAAGAACGCCCAGAACGGCGCGACGAACCACAGGAAGGTTTCGGTCTCGGCGACGACCGCGGGGTCGTCGATGAAGACGCGGGTGATCCGACGTGGGAAGGCGAGACAGACCGCCGCGGCGGCCGCGAGCAGCGCCATCGTGCCGGCGGTGGCGACGCGGGTGACCGCGGCGGCCCGGTCCGGCGTGTTCGCGCCGAGGTTCTGGCCGACGCCGGTGGCGGTCGCCTGGCCGACGGCGCCCGCGACCGACCAGGTCACGGACATCAGGCGGACGCCGATGCCGTAGGCGGCGATGGCGGCCGCCCCGAACGGCGTCACGAAGGCGGCCATCACCACGGCGGCGAAGCTCCGGGCCCACCCGTCGACGGTCGCGGGGTAGCCGACGCCGACGAGCTTCCGGAGGATTGCGGGCTCGGGGGCGAGGTCGCCGACGCGGAGCCGCACCCCGAAGCCGCCGCGCAGCAGGACGCCGACGCCCACGACGGCGGCGACGCCGCGCGAGAGGAAGGTCGCCCACGCGGCGCCGCGGGTCCCCATCGCCGGGAGCGGCCCCCACCCGAGGATGAAGAACGGGTCGATGACCACGTTCAGCCCGGCGGAGACGAGCACCAGCCACATCGCGGTCTTCGTGTCGCCGGCGCCCTGCAGCGACGCCCGAAAGGCGAAGAAGAGGAACGTCAACGGCAGCGCGAGGAAGATGACCTCGATGTACGACAGCGCCTCGGTGAACACCTGGCCGCGGGCGCCCATGAGCGTGAGCAGTTCGTGCCGGAAGGCCCACCCGAGTGCGGCCAGCGTCGCCGAGAGCGCGAGCGTCAACAGGATGGTCTGGGCGACGACGTGGTCGGCCCGGCGGTCGTCGCCGGCGCCGACGTGCTGGGAGACCAGGGCGATCGTGGCGGCGGTGATGCCCATCGCGGCCGAGACGAACATCCAGGACAGCGGGAACATGAGCGAGACCGCGGCCACGGGGTCGCGGCCGACCCGCCCGACCCAGAACAGGTCCGCGAGGTTGTAGGCGGTCTGCAGCAGGTTCCCGAGCACCAGCGGCCAGGCTAGGCGCCCGACCTTCCCGGCGATGGGGCCGCTCGTCATGTCGACGCGTTTCCGTTCGCTTCCGGCCACCCGGCGGCGTAGGGCCGGCGCCCCAATCAAACCGACGTTTCCCGACGTGGGGGTCGCCTCGACGCGGCCGGTCCACGAACGAGGGTCCGGCCGCCCGCTGCGTCGGGCACTTCGATTCCGCCGGCGGGCGGAGCGGGGTGTGCCGCGCCGGGAGACCCCGGTATAGCCGGGTCAAGTGATCGTTCCCTACCCGTAGATTCGCCCGTGTCGAACGATTTAAGCGACCCCATCGCATCCTCCCGGTAACTCATGCTGGGGAGCCGGCTCGACGGGTCCGAGCTCGTCGCGGCTCTCGGGCTCGTCTTCGTCGTCAGCGGCGTGGCGCTGTGGTGGGAATCGATACTCCCCGCGACCGCGGCGTTCCACGCGGCGCTGTACGAGCTCGTCGTCCACGTCCTCTTCGGCGGCGTGGTGCTCGCCCTCGGGGTCCACATCGAGCGGAGCGAGCTCTCCCCGGACGAGCGCTTCACCGTGATGGTGTGGTGTTTCTCGGGCTTTCTCTTCCTGCTCGCTCTCGCCGTCTGGTCGGAGATCTCGACCCTGCTCGCGGGGGAGATAACCGGGCAGTTCGTCAGCGACGTCGTCGTGTTCGGCAGCATGGGCGGCGCCTTCGGCGTCATCGCCGGCGTCAACCACGGCCGCTCGGTCCGGAACGGCCGGCTGGCCGATCGCAACGAGACCCAGCGGGAGACCCTGGTGCTGTTGACGCGGGTGCTCCGCCACGACATCCGGAACGACATGACGGCGATCAACGGCCACGCCGAACTGCTCGCCGACCACGTCGAGCCCGAGGGCGACCCCGACCTGGAGGTCATCCGGCGCCGCAGCCAGTCCGTCATCCGGCTGCTCGGCGACACCGACACCCTGATGGAGACCCTCGAGGAGGAGCGGGAGTTCGAACCGATCGACCTCACGGCCGTCCTGGAGGACGAGGTGGCCTCGGTCGCCGACGACCACCCGGCGGTCACCGTCGAGTCGGAGATCACGGACGGCCTGTGGGTGGTCGCCGACGGCCTCGTCCACCAGCTGTTCTCGAACCTGCTCGGGAACGCCGTCGCCCACAACGACACCGACGACCTCACGATCCGGGTCCGGGCCACCCGGGACGGCGACGTCGTCGAGACCGTCGTCGCCGACGACGGACGCGGCATCCCCCACGACGTCCGGGAGACCTGCTTCGAACTCGGCGAGAAGGGCAGGGACAGCGACGGCGACGGGCTCGGGCTGTACCTCGTCTCCCGGCTCGCCGACGTCTACGGCGGCTCCGTCACCGTCGACGGGTCCCGCGACGGCGGCGCCCGGTTCGTCGTGACCCTGCCGGCGGCCGATCCCGCGGCGGACTGAGCCGGTCGCCGGTCGGCCGATCACCGCCGCCGACTGAACCATTAAGCCGGGGCGGACCGACGGCCCGCCCATGAGTCAGTCCAACCGGGGCAGGGACAGGCTGGTCGAGGTGTACATGGAGGGGATGGCCGGCGTGACGCCGGACGTGCCGCCGTCGTTCGAGGCCCTCGAGGCGGCGGCACTCGAGGCGATGGACGACCGCGCCTACGGCTACGTCGCCGGCGGCGCCGGCGGCGAGCGCACCATCGACCACAACCGGGACGCCTTCGCCGACTGGCACCTCTGGCCGCGGGTGCTCCGGGACTTCGCCGACCGGGACCTCTCGACGACGCTGCTGGAGACGGACTGCTCCGTGCCGGTACTGCTCGCGCCCATCGGCGTCCAGTCCATCGTCCACGAGTCCGGCGAACGCGGCACCGCCCGGGGCGCCGCCGCCCAGGACGTCCCGGTGGTCGTCTCCTCGGCGGCCTCCCACACCCTCGAGGCGCTCGCCGAGGAGCTCGGCGACACGCCGGGCTGGTTCCAGCTGTACTGGCCCTCGAACGACGACGTCGCGAAGAGCTTCGTCCGCCGCGCGGAGGCGGCCGGCTACGAGGCGCTCGTCGTCACGGTCGACAACAACGCGCTCGGCTGGCGCGAGCGCGACGTCGGCGACGGCTACCTCCCGTTCCTCGACGGCGAGGGCGTCGCCAACTACTTCGCCGACGACGCGTTCCGCGCGCTCCTCGACGCCCCGCCCGAGGAGGCCGAACTCGCCGCCATCCGGACGTTCATCGACGTCTTCGGCGACCCGTCGCTCACCTTCGACGACCTCGAGTGGCTCTGTGAGTTCGCCGACGTCCCGGTCGTCGTGAAGGGCGTCCTCCACCCCGAGGACGCCCGCGAGGCCGTCGCCCGGGGCGCCGATGCGGTCTGGGTGTCGAACCACGGCGGCCGGCAGGTCGACAACGCCGTCCCCGCGCTGGACGCGCTCCCGAAGGTCGCCTCGGCGCTCCCGGCCGGCGTCCCCGTCGTCTTCGACTCCGGCGTCCGGCGCGGCGCGGACGTCCTCGTCGCGCTGGCGCTCGGCGCCGACGCCGTCGGCCTCGGCCGCCCGTACGCCTACGGGCTGGCCGTCGACGGCGCCGACGGCGTCGAGGCGGTCCTGAAGAACCTGCTCGCGGACCTGGATCTGACGCTCGGGCTGATCGGGTACGACGACGTCGACGACGTCGACCGGGCGGCCGTCGTGCGGGCCGACGAGGTCTGAACGGCCCCGCCCGCCACCTGACGCGCCCCGCCTCGCGGACCCGTACACGTCACGCCCGATCCGTCCAACGACCGACGGAAATCGACGTGTGAGCGGGTAACACGCCTCCACAACCGTTAATACCCATCCAGTCACAGACGATCGTGAACGGAGGCATTCGCGATGACCACCACGCTCGATCCGACGTTCGCGGCCGCCACCGAGCGGCGCGTCGGGACGCCGAGCGGGTGGTCGATGCCCTCCGGTGCACTCGCGATCCGCGCCGCGTGACCGGCCACCCGGGTTCGGCGGCGCGACGGATTCCTTCCGCTCGTAACCGATCGACGGAGGGGTCCGTTCGAGCGGGTGTGACCCGCCTTCTGCGCCGCCCCTGACCGGGAGCCACCCGGCCGATCACGGCCCTCCCGGGCATCTGGGCCGTCCGGGCCGTCCGCCTGTCGGCCGATCGCCGCTTGCGGTCGGCGCCGGTCGCGCCGCACCGACGAGTGACATCCACCCCCGACAGCCACGGGTACCGTCAGCGCGGTGCGGGTTCGACTCCCGCCGGGGGCGTATGCTGGGACAGGCCCACCGAGCGACCCTGGAGGTCCGCGTGCCCCGCGGCGCCGTGGGCGACGTCGAGGGCGGCGTCCGGGCGGTCGTCGGCGACGTCGACGGCGTCGACCGCGTCGAGGTCCACGAGCTTTCGGGCGTCCGCCCGGACGCCCTCGACCTCTACGTCGACTGCGAGGTCACGGTCGAGATCGCGGCCGACGTCGACGACCCGGCCGGGCGATTGCGAAGCGGCTTCGGGGTCCTCGCGGCCGCGGTCGACTGACGGTTCCGTGCCGGACGGGGCAAGACGGGTTCGACCCCCGACGGAACCCTGGGGCAGCCGCCCCGTGATCACCATGCAACGGACCTACGGTCCGGCCACCGAGGCACAGCTCGCGAACCGTTCCCCCGCCGGCGACCCGCCGCCGGGTCCCGCGACCGCCGCTGCCGTCGTCGCCGTCGCGCTGCTGGCACTGGCGGCGGCCGCGCCGGCCCTGGCGCTGGTTGGCTTCTTCGCCGGCAGCGTCTGCCTGGCGGCCGTCGGACGCCGCCGGTGATCCCGCGCGGTCGACGACCCGTCGGTGGCCCTCCCGAAGCGACGAACCTATCACCGACGGCCACAAGGATGAGGTAGCCCCGCGGATCCGTCGTGTACCTCGAGTGAACGACGGGATCCGGACGAAACGGGTGGTGAACCCCGGCCCCCGGCGGCGCGTTCGCCCGCAGTATCCCGGATCGCCGGGGCCCCGCCGGCAGACTCGGCAAGAACCGGGCAGTGCAAAGCATTTATATGTGGAGTAGGCAAACCATTTAAGCATAATGCCAGGGCCCACCCGCCAGCGAGAGCGTAGTGGCGAGGACGAGACGGAAACAGAGGAAGAGACTGGCTGTCCGGAGTGCGAGTCGGAATCGCTGGTGCGGAGCGGGGACGGGGGTGAACTCGTCTGCGACGACTGTGGGCTCGTCATCGAGGAGGAGCACATCGACCGCGGGCCGGAGTGGCGGGCGTTCAATCACTCCGAGCGCCAGTCGAAGTCCCGCGTGGGCGCGCCCACGACGCAGACGATGCACGACAAGGGGCTGACCACGCAGATCGACTGGAAGGACAAGGACGCCTACGGCCGCTCGATCTCCTCGGAGAAACGGTCCCAGATGCACCGGCTCCGCAAGTGGCAGGAGCGGATCCGGACGAAGGACGCCGGCGAGCGGAACCTCCAGTTCGCGCTGTCGGAGATCGACCGCATGTCGTCCGCGCTCGGCGTCCCCCGGTCCGTCCGGGAGGTCGCCTCCGTCATCTACCGTCGCGCGCTGGACGACGACCTCATTCGCGGCCGCTCCATCGAGGGCGTCGCCACCGCCGCCCTCTATGCGGCCTGCCGCCAGGAGGGCATCCCGCGCTCGCTCGACGAGGTCGCCGAGGTCGCCCGCGTCGAGCAGAAGGAGATCGGCCGCACCTACCGCTACATCGCCCAGGAGCTGTCGCTCGGCCTCGAGCCGGTCGACCCCGTCCAGTACGTCCCGCGGTTCTGCTCGGAGCTCGGCCTCAGCGAGGAGGTCGAACAGAAGACCCGCGAGATCATCGAGGTCACCGCCGAGAAGGGGATGCTCTCCGGCAAGTCCCCGACCGGCTACGCCGCCGCCGCGATCTACGCCGCCTCGCTTCTGTGCAACGAGAAGAAGACCCAGCGCGAGGTCGCCGAGGTCGCCCAGGTGACCGAGGTCACCATCCGGAACCGCTACCAGGAACAGATCGAGGCGCTCGGCATCCACTGATTCCCGCTCGATAGCCAATCTCCAGAGTCTCCGTTCTCACCTCCGTTACCGACCGGTATCGGACGAAACACTGTCACCGTTCCTCCGGGTTCCCGTAGCGTTAACAGGGTGTAGCGCCTACGTCCCGCCATGACAGTCTCCGAAACCGTCGAGGAGAGCGAGCTCTCCGTCGAACCGGAGCTGCTCGCCGGGCTCGAATCCGTCGTCACGAGTGCCGGCCCGGTCGAGGAACGGTTCGACGTCGAGGCGCCGTTCACCGGGACGATCATCGGGCAGCTGCCGTCGTGCGACCCGGCTGACGTCGAGGAGGCCTTCGACCGCGCCGACTACGCCCAAACGGCGTGGGCCGACCGGTCGGTCGAGGCCCGCGCCGAGGTGTTCAAGCGCTACCACGACCTCGTTATCGACCACTGCGAGGAGCTGCTCGACGTGATCCAGGTCGAGAGCGGGAAAGCTCGCCGGCACGCCTACGAGGAGGTCCTCGACGTCGCCATCACCGCCCGCCACTACGCCTACCGCGCCGAGGGGTACCTCGAGAGCGAGTCCCGCGAGGCCGCCATCCCCGGGCTCTCGGAGACGACCGTCCACCACCACCCGGTCGGCGTCGTCGGCATCATCTCGCCGTGGAACTACCCCCTCTCGCTGGCCGTCTCCGACGCCATCCCGGCGCTGCTCGCCGGCAACAGCGTCGTCCTCAAGCCGGCCGAACAGACCTCCTACACGGCGCTGAAGGCGGTCGAGCTCCTCCGGGAGGCCGGGCTGCCGCGGGACGCCTTCCAGGTCGTCACCGGGTTCGGCAAACCGCTCGGCGAGCCCCTGGTCGCCAACGCCGACTACGTCTGTTTCACCGGCTCCAGCGCGACCGGCCGCATCGTCGCCAGCCAGGCCGGCGAGCACCTCACCGACTGTTCGCTCGAGCTCGGCGGCAAGAACCCCGGGATCGTCTGCGACGACGCCGACGTCGAGCGCGCCGTCGACGGCCTCGTCCGCGGCTGCTTCACCAACGCCGGCCAGCTCTGCATCTCCCTGGAGCGGCTCTACGTCCACGAGGACGTCTACGGTCGGTTCGTCGAGCGGTTCGTCGACGAGATCGAGTCGCTGCACCTCGGCACCGAGTACAGCCACGACGTCGACGTCGGGAGCCTGATCTCCGAACAGCAGCTCGAGAAGGTCACCGAGCACGTCGAAGAAGCCAAGGCCGAGGGTGCCACGGTGCTGACCGGCGGCAGCGGCCGCGCGGACCTCGGCCCGTACTTCTTCGAGCCCACCGTGCTCACGGACGTCGACGAGTCGATGGCGCTGTGTACCGAGGAGACGTTCGGCCCCGTCGTCGCCATCTACGAGTGGAGCGACGAGGACGACATCGTCGAGCGCGCCAACGACTCCGACTACGGGCTCAACGCCTCCATCTGGACCGAGGACCTCGAGCGCGGCACGCGGCTCGCCAAGCGCATCGAGACCGGGACCGTCAACGTCAACGAGGCCTACGCCGCCGCCTGGGTCGCCCTGGACGCGCCGATGGGCGGCATGAAGGACTCCGGCATCGGCCGCCGCCACGGCCACCACGGCTTCATGAAGTACACCGAGCCCCAGACCGTCGCCGTCCAGAAGCACATGGCGATGGACGCCCCGCCGGGCGTGCCCTACTGGCTGTACGCCAAGGCCATGAACAAGGTCCTGAAGGTGCAGCGCAAGATCCCCGGGATGCGGTAGAACACTCGGTTATCGTTCCGTCATTGTATGGGTTGGTTGTAACGGGTGGTTCATCTGTTGCTTCCTGTAATCTATCATCAATGTGCGAAGCCCTCGGTCGGCTCGACCGGCCGCGGCTCGCTGCGCGCGGCTCCCTCCGGTCGCCGTGCTTGTTCCGGAAGACTCCCTTCGGTCGTCTTCCGGCGTTCGCCTCACTTCGTTCGGCTCACCGTCGCCGGGGCCGGGCCGACCCTGCTCACGGCTCTCTTCGGTCGCCGTTCGCGTTCGAGGCGCTCCCTCCGGTCGCGCCTCGCGGGCCTCGCCCTTCGAGTCCACCAGGACCGCACCCGCACCTCGTGCCTCCCCAGCCGACGCCCGCCCGTCGCTGTGCTCACGGCTTCCGGTGGTCGCCGTTCGCTCGTTCGGCGGCGCTCCCTGCGGTCGCGCCGCCCGCCGCTCGGGCGGGCGTCCCTCGCGCGCCGTTGTCGACCGCCGCTCGCCGGGCGCTCGCGGCGGTCGACGCGCGCACGCCAGGCCGAACGATCGGTCTCCTGGTGGACTGAAAGGGCGAGGCGGGCTGGCGGCGGAGCGGAGTCGCTGCGCAGGCACTACCCGAGCGAAGCGAGGGTATCCTGCGCAGCGACCGCGAGCCCGCCGAGGGCTTTCGAGGCGGTCACTGCCGCTCGATCGAAGAAAACCGGAATCGGCTCCATAAGCACGTCGAGCGACCGGGTACAGAAGGGCACTACGAGGAAAATCGACCCGCGAATGGCCGTCAGTACGGTCGCTCCACGACGACGGTCTCCTCGCGGCCGGGGCCGACGCCGACCGCGTAGATATCCGCACCGACCTCGTCGGCGATGTACTCGAGGTAGGCCCGCCCGTTCTCGGGGATGGCGTCGAACCCGGCCTCCGCGACGGCGCTCCAGTCGACGTCGGACCAGCCGTCGAAGGTTCGGAAGTTCGCCTCGCAGTCGCCCCACCGCTCGGTCGTCGTCGGCATCGTCAGGAGGTCCTCGCCGTCGAGGGTGTAGGAGTGGCCGACCTTCACCTCGTCGAGGCCGGCGAGGACGTCGAGGTGGTTGACCGCGAGGCCGGTGAAGCCGTTGACGCGGCCGGCGTGCCGGAGCATCGGGACGTCGAGCCAGCCGACGCGCCGCGGGCGGCCGGTGACGGTGCCGTACTCGCCGCCCTCCTCGCGGATGAACTCGGCGAGGTCCGACTCGTCGGGACGGCCGCCCTCGGACGGGGTCTGGCCGTCGACGCTGCCGAGTTCGGTCGGGAGCGGGCCGGTGCCCACGCGGGAGAGGTACGCCTTGACGATACCGATGACCTCGCCGTCGCCGACGACGGTCGGGGCGAGGCCGCTGCCGACGGCGGCGCCGCCGGCGGTCGGGTTCGAGGAGGTGACGTAGGGGTAGATGCCGTGGTCGATGTCGATGGCGGTGCCCTGTGCGCCCTCGAACACGATGCGGTCGCCGGTCCGGCGTCGTTCGGCGAGGAACTGTCCGGCGTTGACGGTCATGTCCTCGTCGGCCAACCGTCGGCCGAACTCGCGGGACCGTTCGTAGACGGCGTCGACGTCGAAGGCGTCGGCGTCGACGTCCTTGCCGACCTCGAGGCCGTAGACGTCCTCGACGAGGGCGCGCTTCTGCGGGACGGCGTACTCGAGACGCGCGCGGAGCGTCTCGGGGGCTAGCAGGTCGCCGACGCGGACGCCGCGGCGGCCGGCCTTGTCCTCGTAGGTCGGGCCGATGCCGCGGCCGGTGGTGCCCGCGGCGAGGTCGTCGTCGGATTTCACGTCCTCCTCGAGGCCGTCCAGCACCCGGTGGTACGGGAGGATGACGTGGGCGCGTTCGGCCACGCGGACGTCCGGGTCGAGGCCGCGCTCGCGGAGGGCGTCCAGCTCCTCGAACAGTGTCGCCGGGTTGACCACGCAGCCGTTGCCGAGCACGCCGACCTTGCCGCGGACGGCGCCGGACGGGACCAGGGAGAGCTTGTACTCGTGGCCGTCGTGGACGACGGTGTGGCCGGCGTTGTCGCCGCCCTGGTAGCGCACGACGACGTCGGCGGCATCGCCGTACACGTCGACGATGCCGCCCTTCCCCTCGTCGCCGAGCTGCGAACCGACGATGGTAACGGTCATCGGCGCGACGTACCGGCCACCGGGGTAAGGGGATTACGGTCTCCCGGGCCGGCCAGCGACGGCGACCGGGTCGGTCCCCGGCGCCGCGCCACCGTCGGACGCCGCCGCCACGGCGGTCGGTCGTGTGCCGGCGACACAAGGGCTTTAAGTGTCAGCGCCGAACTGTGGGCCGACATCCGGCGATTGAGCCCGTTTTCCGCCGATCCGACAGCAACCTTTAAACCAACCAAACACAAGTTAACACGTGCCATGATAGATCGGCTTGAGAAGGAAGTTGACATGCTGGAACGCCATCTGCAGGTACTTCGGATGGTCATCGAGAACGAACCGATCGGCATCGTGAAGATGTCCAACGAGACCGGTTACCCCCACCACAAGGTCCGCTACTCCCTCCGCGTCCTGGAGGAGGAGAACCTCATCGAGCCCTCCAGCCAGGGCGCCATCACGACCGAGGACACCGCCGAGTTCGTCAGTGACCTGGACTCGGATCTGGACGACATCATCGAGAAGCTCGAGGGGATGAAGATCGACGAAGTCCCCGAGATCGAAGGCTGACGCACGTCCTCACGGCGTCCGCGCGGTCCTTTCTGCCGTTTCCGCCTACAGCTCCGGGAGCGTGAGGTGGAACGCGGCGTCGCGGGCCTCCACGAGACAGAGGTGGAACCCGTTCTTGCGCGTGAGGTTGACGTAGCTCCGCTGTTTCTGGCGGCTGAGCAGGCTGCTCGTTGTCGCCTCCTGGGCGACCTCGAGGGCCTCCGGGTCGAAGTAGCTCGCGGTCACCGCGAACGCCCCGACGACCGACGCGTCGGCCGCACAGAAGTCCGACGCGTCCGTGACGAGCCGCTCGATCCGGTTGCTGGGCGTCGGGTCGCGGTGGTCGTCGAGGGACGCGACGAACAGCGGGGCGCCGTTCCGGTCGCGGACGACCACGTCGAAGGTCATCTCCACGGTGTCGGTGCCGTCGTCGACGGACACGCTCTCGTGGAAGAACACACGGTCGGCCTCGGGGATGGCGTCGTAGAGCTTCGACAGCCCGCCGACGCTGTCGGTGACGCGGATCTCGAAGAGGAGATCCATCGTCAGCCACTCGACGAACTCGTAGGCCTGCGAGGATTCGAGGAACGCCCCGTAGGGCTGGCCGTCGACGGTCGCGCCCGCCTCGTCGAACCGGGTGTGCCATTCGAGGTCGAGGTTCCGGGCCAGCGCGTCGCGGTCGGCCCGCCCGTCGTGGGCGTCATCGAGCGTCGGTCCGCCACGAGTGCCCTCCCGGACGAACAGCGTCGTCTGCGAGAGGGCCTCCTCGGGCGATAGCGACGGGCCGTCGGTCCGGCCCGCGGTAGCGGTCCCGCCGCCCCCATCACCCTCCGCCTCCAGCGAGGCGACCCGGGTCTCGAGGCGGTCGACGGTCGACCGGAGTTCACGGAGTTCGTTCCGGAGGTCGTCGGTCGGTTCCGACGACGTCCCGGCTGTCGCGCCGGTTGCGGTGCCCTCGACGTCCCGGGCCCGTCCCGACACGTCGGGGTCCACCGACGGAACCCCCTGGTCGGACGGGGCGTCATCCTCGGCCGATGGCGCCGCCTCAACCGGTTCGGCGTCGGGCGCCCCGACGCCGATGTCGGACGCCGAGTCGGCCGCTCCCGACGCGTCGTCGGTATCGACCCCGTCGGCCCCGTCGTCGGCAGTATCGGGCCCGACCGGTTCCGCGACCGGGTCCTCTGTTGCCGAGTCGTCCGCCGATGTACTCCCACCGCCCCCTGATTCCGCCTCGGTCGCGTCGACCGGCGCCGAGTCCGACTCGGAGTCCCTGGGTCCTTCGTCCGCGTCACTACCGGTGGCAGGCTCGCCGCTCGCGTCAGCCTCACCGCCCGCGTCCGTGTCACCGCCTGTGGCCGCCCCGGCGCCGGCTGCGGTCCCCGCTCCAGCCCCACCGACAGCACCGGTACCACCGGCGGCTCCGTCCCCATCGTCGGCCGCGACGCCGCCGACCGGCCCGGTATCGCTCGGCGGCTCCGGGAGCTCGACGTCGGGGAGGTCGACGGCGACGACGCTGTAGATGCCGACCTCGTTCTTCGTCTTCGATTCGGCCTCCTCGCCGGTGACCAGTTGCTCCGTGGAGCCGATGAAGGCGACGTACTCCGGCCGGCCGTCCTCGAAGACGACGTAGTAGTCGCCGCTGAGGACGTTCTCCGAGAGCGCCACGTACCCGGTGAAGTCGCCGTCCTCGAGCGTCTCCTGAACGGTCCCGACCGGGGTGTCGTCGCTGAAGTACTCCCCGCGGACCTCGCCGCCCAGCGCGAGCATCGGGACCAGGCGGGCGACGCCCGGGTGCGGCGCCTCGAGGGCGTCGCCGTCGGCGCCCTCGAAGGCGTCGACGTCCCCGACCGAGGGCTCGCCCTTGAGGTCGGCGACGACGGCGACGGGGTCGCCGTCGGCGATGAACAGCCAGTCACTGCCGGACCGGATGGCGCCGCTGAACCCGCGGTCGGCCAGCCGGGCCGCTTCCTCGAGGCCGCCGTCGAACGGCGACGTCTCCCACTCGTCCAGGGCCGTGTGGGCGTCCATACGGGCGGAAGTCCCAGCAGCGGCATAATGGTACCGCCGGACTCCGGGGCAGCCTCGGGTCGTGGGGTTCCGGGTCGAGGGTCACCGGCGGGTGGGCCCGACCGTCAGGCGTACCGCTCCTCGTTCCAGGGGTTGGCGGTGCTCGAGTAGCCGCGCTTCTCCCAGTAGCCGCGTTCGGGCTCGGTGAGGAACTCGACCGCCGAAACCCATTTGGCGCCCTTGTATGCGTACTTGTGCGGCGTGACGACCCGGAGGGGACCGCCGTGCTCGGCCGGCAGCGGCTCGCCGTCGAGCTCCCAGGCGAACAGCACCTCCGGCCGGTCGCAGTCCCTGAGCGGGAGGTCCGTCGTGTAGCCGTCGTGGGCGTGGAACAGCACGTGGACGGCCCCGTCCCGGACGCCGGCCCGGTCGGCGAGCGTCGGGAAGGGGAGCCCGTGGAACTCGCAGTCGAACCGGGACCAGCCGGTGACGCAGTGGAAGTCCTGTCGCTGGGTTTCGGCGCCGAGTTCCTCCAGTTCGTCGATCGACAGCGACAGCCGGTCCTCGACGGCGCCGTGGACCTCCAGCGCGGGGTCGGCAACGGACGGGGTACCGCCCTTGGATAGCACCGGGAACCGAGTCGTCTCACGTTGGCCGGGCGGGAGCCGCTCGCCGCCGAACTCGGCGTGGAGGTCCGTCACGTCGTTCATACCCGGGGTCCGGTCCGCCAGCCCGTAGACCTGTCGTTCGTGTTCCGCACACGTCATCGACGGGAACCGAAACCAAACTGAACGAGGACCCAACTTTCGTTTCCGGATGGCGTACGGGATTTTCAGCAGCGGGAAATTCCCCCGTCAACCTTAAATACCCCATAGGCGAAATCCCGATGTTCCGATGCCGAAGGTACAACTGACCGTCCCGGAACACCTCGAGATGCGGATCGCCCAGCTGGTCGAGAAAGGCGAGTTCGTCAACCGGGAGGAAGCCATCGAGGAACTGCTGTCGACGGGCCTCCGGGCCTACAAGACGAGCGGCCCAATGGAGGACGACGATCCCGGCCTCGAGGAGGACGGGATGATGGGCCACGACGACGAGTACGTCTTCTAACCTCCGTTTTCCTGACCGACGCCGCCCGAACGCCGGTTAAAAGCGGCCGGGCTACCACGGTGTATGTACCGGGTGACGGAGCTGTCGTTGCGACCTGCAGGTGGGTCCGCCCGTCGGCTTCGGCCCGCCGGGTAGCGCGCCGCTACGCGCCGGCGTGTGCGGTCGCGTCTCGCACAAAGACTAAACGTGGCGTTCCAATACTCACGAACATGCACAAGGACGAACTCCTCGAGTTGCACGCCAAGATGGTCTCGATCATGGAGCACTTCCGGGGCATGGAGGGGATCGACGCCTCCGCGTTCGACGCCTACGACGAACTGGACGTGACGCCTGACGACGTCCACAAGTCCAAAAGCGAGCACAAACACGCCGTCTTCGTGCTCGGGAACGCCCTGGCGAACGTGATGAGCGAGGACGAGTTCTCCGACGCCGGCCGCATCGGCAAGCGGATGGCGGAGCTGGCCGACGACGCCGAGTCGAAGCTGTAGGGGACCGGCGGCGCCGAACGGGTACTCTAAAACCCCTGGAGTCCAAACTGCGGGCAATGGAACCGTTGCGGGGCGAGGAGTCCGTCGTCGAGCGGCCGGGGCTCGTCAGTCGAGCGGTCCGCGTGCCCACCCCGCCGCGGCCGCGGGCGGCGCTGGGGGCGGCCGGGGCACCCCGGACGTTCTGGGCCGCGCCCGGCGAGGCGACCGTCGTCGGCAGCGGTGCCGCCGCCACCATCACCGGGGAGGGCCCCGGCCGGTTCGACGCGGTCCGGGAGGCCGCGGCCGACCTGTTCTCGTCCGGGGACGTCCACGCCGGCGCGCTCGACGCCCGCCCGCGGCTGTTCGGCGGGTTCGCCTTCCACGACGACCACAGCCCCGTCGACTCCTGGCGCGGCTACCCCGGCGCCGAGTTCGTGCTCCCGCGGGTGCAACTGACCTACGGCGAGGACGCGGCGTGGCTGTCGGTCAACGCCGTCGACGCCGACCCGGGGGCCGTCGAGGCCCGCCTCGGGACCGCCCGCGAGCGCCTCCCCGACCCGGATACGGCGCCGACGGCCGGCGATCCGCCCGGGGTCGCGGCCCGCACGCGGACGACGACGCGGGAGACGTGGCGCCGGAGCGTCACCGCCGCCGTCGACCGGATCGAGGCCGACGAGCTCCGGAAGGTCGTGCTGGCCCAGGCCCTCGAGACGGAGCTGGCCGGCGAGCTCTCCGTGCCGGCCGCGCTGGACCGACTCGGCGACACCTACCCGGACTGTTTCCGGTTCCTCTTCGAGCCGGACGACGGTAGCGCGGGGTTCTTCGGCGCGACGCCGGAGCGGCTCGTGGGCCTGCGGGGCCGGACCGTCGAGACGGGTGCGCTCGCCGGGACCACCGGTCGGGGCGACACCGCCGAGGAGGACGAGTGGCTCGCGGCCGACCTGCTGGACGACGACAAGAACGTCCACGAACACGAACTGGTCGCAGACGCCATCCGCGACCAGCTCGCCCCCTACGCCGCCTCCGTCCGGGCCGGCCAGCGCGGCATCCGCCGGCTCGCGACCGTCCAGCACATCGAGACGCCGATCACGGCCGAGCTGGCCGACGACGAGCACGTCCTCACGCTGGTGGAGGCGCTGCACCCGACGCCGGCCGTCGGCGGCCTCCCGCCGGACGCGGCCCTGGCGACGATCCGCGACACCGAACCGTTCGAGCGCGGCTGGTACGCGGCGCCGGTCGGATGGTTCGACGCCGCCGGCTACGGCTCCTTCGCCGTCGCCATCCGGTCGGCGGTCGCCGGCGCCGACGCCGCGACGCTGTTCGCCGGCGTCGGCATCGTCGCCGACTCGGACCCCGACCGCGAGTGGGACGAGGTCCAGCTGAAGTACCGGCCGATCCTCGACGAACTGGAGTGACCGCATGCACGTCAACGCACTCTGGGGCCGGGTCGTCGCCGACGAACTCGCGAAGGCCGGCGTCGACGCCGCGGTCGTCGCGCCGGGGAGCCGCTCGACGCCGCTGACGGTCGCCCTCGTCGAGCACGACGCCGTCGATACCTTCTCCCACCTCGACGAGCGGTCGGCGGCCTTCTTCGCGCTCGGTAGGGCGAAGCGGACCGGTCGCGCGACGGCGGTGGTCTGCACCTCCGGGACCGCGGCCGCGAACTTCCACCCCGCCGTCGTCGAGGCCGACGAGGGCCGCGTCCCCCTCCTGCTTCTGACCGCCGACCGGCCGCCGGAACTGCACGACAGCGGCGCCAACCAGACCGTCGACCAGGACCGCCTGTACGGCGACGCCGTCCGGACCTTCCGCCGGCTCTCCGAACCGGAGGCCGCCGACCGGAAGCTCCGGTCGCTCCGGACGACGCTCGCGCGGGCGGTCGCGACCGCCGCGGGGCCGCCGGCCGGCCCGGTCCACCTGGACGTGCCGCTCCGCAAGCCGCTGGAACCGAACGCCGCCCCCGACGATGCCCCGACGGGCGTGCCGGCCCCGGCGGTCCCGGACGCCTTCCGCGAGGAGCACGCGCTGGCCGTCGAGGGCCGCGAGGGTCCCTTCGTGGACGTCGCGCGCGGGCGCGCTGACCTCTCGCGGAGCGACCGCCGCCGCGTCGTCGAGGCCGTCGAGACCGCCGACTCGGGCCTGATCGTCTGTGGGCCCGCCGACTGCCCGGCCCCCGCCGGCGACGCGCTCCTCGGGCTCGCCCGCGCCACCGGCTTCCCCGTCCTCGCGGACCCGCTGTCGGGCCACCGGTTCGGCGCCACCGCGGCCCACGAGGTGGTCTGCGGCGGCTACGACGGCTACCTCGACGGCATCGAGACGACACCCGACGTCGTCCTCCGATTCGGCGCCTCCCCGACCTCCAAACCGCTCCGACACGCCCTCCGGGACGCCGACGCCCGACAGTTCGTCGTCGACCCGGCGGGCGGCTGGCGGGAGGCCACCTTCGCCGCGACCGACCTCCTCGTCGCCGACGAGACCCGGGTGGCGACGACGCTCGCCGGCGCCCTCGACCGGGAGCGCGGCCGCGACGCGGAGCGCATCATCGAGGCCGAGGCCACCTACTGGGAGCTCGTGTCGGGCTCGGAGCCGGAGGAGGGCGCGGTGCTCGCGGACGCGGCCGCGCTCGCGCCGGACCCGGCGACGCTCGTCGTCTCGAACTCGATGCCCGTCCGGGACCTCGGGCGGTTCGGTCGCCCGCGCGAGGCGAACCTCACGGTACTCGGCAACCGCGGCGCCTCGGGCATCGACGGCGTCACCTCCACGGCCCTCGGCGCCGGCTCGGCCGTCGACGACCCGCTCGTGGCCGTCCTCGGCGACCTCGCGTACGTCCACGACCTGAACGGGCTGCTCGCCGTCGACCGGTTCGACCTCGACGCGACTCTCGTCTGTGTCAACAACGACGGCGGCGGCATCTTCCACCTGCTGCCCATCGAGGATCACCCGACGTTCGACGAGTGGTTCCGGACCCCCCACGGCCTCGATTTCGAACCCACCGCGGAGCTGTACGGCCTCGAGTTCGCCCGGACCGACGACCGCGAGCGGTTCCGGGAGCTGTACGCCGAATCCGTGGGTAGCGAGGGCACGCAGGTCATCGAGGTCACCACGGACGCCGAGCGGAACCACGCGGACAGGCGGGCGCTCGAGGCGCGGGTCCTCGAGGAGCTGTAGGCCCGAACGGCGGGGGCCGAAGTGCCCCCTCGGCGCGGCGACACGGTGGCGCCCGGGACCCCGGGGCTTTTGCTCCGTGCGGTCGGAGCGCCCGTATGGTCTCGGAGCTGTTCGACGCCGACCGGTGGGAGCCGGTCACCGACGAGTTCGACGACGTCACCTACCACCGGGGCACCGACGTCGGTGCCGTCCGCATCGCCTTCGACCGGCCCGGGGTCCGCAACGCGTTCCGGCCGGAGACGGTCGACGAACTCCACGCCGCCTTGGACCACGCCAAGCGCCAGACCGACGTCGGCTGCATCCTGTTGACCGGTAACGGCCCCTCCCCGAAGGACGGCGGCTGGGCGTTCTGCGCGGGCGGCGACCAGCGGATCCGGGGCGAGGCCGGGTACGAATACGAGGAGGGCGAGGCGGGGAGCGCCTCGGAATTGCCGCGCGAGGAGGTGAGCGACTCGCGAGGCGCGCCGGAGGGAGAACAGCAGTCCGCGCCGCGGCTCCACATCCTGGAGGTCCAGCGGCTCATCCGGCACGTCCCCAAGCCGGTCGTCGCGGTCGTGCCGGGCTGGGCCGTCGGCGGCGGCCACTCGCTCCACGTCGTCTGCGACATGACGCTCGCCTCGACGGAGCACGCGAAGTTCCTCCAGACGGACCCGGACGTCGCCTCCTTCGACGCCGGCTTCGGGTCGGCGTACCTCGCCCGACAGGTCGGCCACAAGAAGGCGCGGGAGGTGTTCTTCCTCGGGAAGACCTACTCGGCCGGGGAGGCCGTCGAGATGGGAATGGCCAACGAGGCGGTGCCCCACGAGGACCTCGAGGACGTCGCCATGGAGTGGGCCGAGGCCATCTGCTCGAAGTCCCCCATGGCGATCCGGATGCTGAAGTACGCCTTCAACATGGACTCGGACGGCCTGGTCGGCCAGCAGGTCTTCGCCGGCGAGGCCACCCGGCTCGGCTACATGACCGACGAGGCCCGGGAGGGCCGGCAGGCGTTCACCGAGGGCCGCGACCCCGACTTCGACGACTACGAGTGGTACTACTGAGCAGGCGACGACCGCCGCCGTCGGGATCGGCGACCCGGGTCCGAATCTTCGCTCGGGCGCGCGTACGGAGCGGTTATCATTCACTCGACGACGAGCGTTCGGTGCAGCCCACTCGCGCAGCCGACGCCGAAAGGTCGGGGCCGTCGGGTCGCCGGGTCGGCAATCGTTGCGGTGGCCGAAGGACCCACCGGGCGGGGACGACTACCCATCGGTACGGACCACCCACTACCGCTCCAGGGAGTCATTGAGTGTATCTGAGTGGTACTGAGGGGTAACGAAGGGCAAGGTTTATGTACGTCCGGCGCGTTTCACCGAGTACGATGAGCGAGAACGACTCCCCCGTCAGCACGGTGTTCGAGATGCAGCGGAACGCGATCGAGCAGACCCACGACGTCGTCGAGCGCGGCGTCGAGTTCCAGCAGGACGTCAACAGCCGCGTCGCCGACGGCTTCGAGCCGGCCCGGGACGTCTCCGAGCGCGGGAACGACCTGGTTCGGACCGGCGTGGAGACGTACTTCGACGCGGTCGAGGCCGCGGTCCCGGGCGATCAGGAGGTCGTCGCGGACCTGCGCGAGACGATCGAGGAGCAGCTCGACACGCTCGAGGACACACAGACGGACGCCCTCGACAGCCTCGAGGCGAACCTCGAGGACGGTTCGGAGTCCGTCGACGAGCTCCTCGAGGAGTTCCTCGACACGCTCGACGAGCAGCTCGACGCCCTCGTCGAGGCCAACGAGGACCTCGAAGGGCAGGCCGTCGAGGCCGTCGAGCAGCTGGAGGCGGCCGTCGAGGACCTCCAGGCCGAACTCGAAGAACAGAGCGAGGCGTTCCAGGAGCGCTTCGAGGACCAGCTCGACGACCTCCAGGCCCGCATCGAGGAGCAGACCGAGACGCTCCAAGAGCAGGTCGAGGACGTCACCGAACAGGTCGAGGACGCCACCGAGGACGTCAACCCCGCGGCCTGAGCGGGCGAACGGTTACTCCCGCAGTCCGACCCGCTTTTTCGACGCTGTTGCCCCCGACACAGCTGATACAGTAGCGTACAGCAAACGGAGGGTCTCGCAAGGGGGTCCATCACTGCGACGAACGAGGTACTCCGGGGCGGGAGCCTCGACGTCGGGGTGTCGGTCGTCCCGCCGCTCCCCGTTCCTTCTGCCGGACATACGTCGCCTCCGACTCCGGCAGCACGCGGTTCACGGCCGTCGTAGTCGTTATTACCCCCTACCGCAAAGCCATGGTATGATGAAGCATGACA
>CAZATR010000011.1:0-33072 GCA_964488035.1 uncultured Natronomonas sp. | reverse complement strand
AGCCCTGGCCGACGGCGCTGGCCATCGACTTGATGTCGCCGCCCGCACAGAACGTGCCGCCGGCACCCCGGATCACCACGACGCGGGCGTCGCCGCCGTCGGCGTACGCGAAGACGTCCAGCAGGCCGCCGATGACGCTCTGGTTCAAGGCGTTCCGATCTTCCTCGCGGTCGATGGTGGCACGGACGACGAGGTCGTCGTCGGCCACCGTCACGTCCAGATCCTCGTTGCCGAGTTCGTCGCTCGTGACCATCCTGTCGTACCGATGCGGGGGCCGACCCATCATGATTTCGGACGGGAGTAAACGAACAACTAGTTTAACCGTGACTCTTGGTTCGGCCGTTGTAGTAACGGAACCGCCTGGATGTCTCGCCATCCGTTCCAGTACCGGTAAGTCGCGCCGCCCCGAAGCCGGGGCATGGACGCCGAGGCCACCGTCGGGGCGTACTACGACGCCCTCCGTGCAGGAGACCCTCTTCATCCGTACTTCGCCCGCGAGGAGACGACAGTCAAGTTCGGCATCGGCGAGAGACTCACGGGCTTCGACGAGATCCGGACGGGCCTGCGGTCCCAGACCGAGACCACGACTGACTGGACCGTCGAGTCCGACCGCCTCCTCGTGGCGTCCGCTGACGACCACGCGTGGTTCTCCGACGACGTCTTCATGGCCTGGACGGACGTCGAGCGGGACCACCGCTACGAGTTCGACACGCGGTGGAGCGGCACCCTCCAGCGGCGCGAGGACGACGCCGGCCTCGGCACGCCGTGGCGGTTCGTCGGGATGCACGTCAGCACCGAGGGGGCGACCGCCTGATGGCCGGCCCCATCTCCCAGGAGGACCGTCAGCGGACGATGACCAAGCTGAAGGTCGGGGTCGTGCTGCTCGTCGGGCTCTCCGGCGGGCTCATCACCTCACAGGGCGACGCGTCGCTACGGGTCGTCCTCGCGGCGGTCGTGGGCGGACTGCTCGTCGGCGCCGCGCTCGTTTGGTACCTCTTCCCGGACCTGGAGACGCTGTCACCGGGCTCCGACCGCGAGTACCGGAAGTGACCGACGGGGCGGGACGTGCCGCAATCGGTCGCGTTATTAGGTACTCGGCCACTAGCCCGACCACATGGCACGAGCCGCGGTCGTCGGCGCCGGGATGACAACGTTCGGGGTCCACGACACGCCACTCCAGGAACTGTTCGGCGAGGCCGCCTTCGAGGCCCTCGACGACGCCGGGGTCGAGACCACCGACGTCGAGGCGCTGTACTTCGGGAACGCGATGAGCGGCCAGGCCGAGAACGACACCCACCTCGGGCCGAAGGTCGCCAGCCACGTCGGCATGGCCGGCGTCCCGGTCCAGCGGTTCGAGGACGCCTGCGCCACGTCGGCGAACGCGTTCAAGAACGCGGTCCAGGCCGTCGAGGCCGGCGTCCACGACGTGGTACTCGTGGGCGGCGTCGAGCGCTGCACGCCCGAGACCGGGAATGACACCGCCGCGATGACCCGGATCTTCGCGTCCGCATCGCATCGGCAGTACGAGCAGCCGGCCGGGCTCACGTTCCCCGGCGTGTTCGCGCTCCTGACGAAGCGGCACATGCACCGGTACGGGACCACGGAGGAGCAACTCGCCCACGTCGCCGTGAAGAACCACGGGAACGGCGCGCTGAACCCGCGGGCGCACTTCGGCAAGGAGACCACCGTCGAGGAGGCACTGGACGGGCCGGTCGTCGCCGACCCGTTCCGGCTGATGGACTGTTGTCCGTTCTCCGACGGGGCCAGTGCCGTCGTCGTGACCTCGGAGGCCTACGCCGACTCCTACGTCGCGCCGGTCGACGTCGCCGGCGTCGGCCACGCCACCGACGTGGTGCCCATCGCGGACAAGGCGACGCCGCACGTGACCCAGGCGGCCCGCGACGCCGCGGCCGAGGCCTACGAGCAGGCCGGCGTCGGCGCCGACGGGATGGACTTCGCGGAGGTCCACGACTGCTTCACCGGCGCCGAGGTGCTGGCCAGCGAGGCGCTCGGCCTCGTCGAGGACGGCGAGGGCGGCGTCGCCGCCGAGGAGGGCCGGACTGCCCGCGACGGTGACGTGCCGATCAACCCCTCGGGCGGCCTCAAGGCGAAGGGCCACCCCATCGGCGCGACCGGGACCGCACAGATCGTCGAACTCGTCGAGCATCTCCGCGGGGAGGCCGGCGAGCGACAGATCGAGGGCGCCGAGCGCGCCGTCGCCCACAACCTCGGCGGCGACGCCGCCACGACCGTCGTCAGCGTCATGGAGGCCCGGTCATGACCGAGGGTCTCACCCACGACGAGTGGATCGACGCCGTCCGCGACGGCCGGCTCCTCGGCGCGACGTGTCGGTCCTGCGGTGCGACGGTCGGGACGCCGAAGGCCGCCTGCCCCCACTGTGGCGCCCGGTCGCTGGAGACCGTCGAGCTCCCGGCACGCGGGGCGGTGTACACCGAAACCACGATCAACGTACCCCCGGAGGGCGTCGAGGCCCGGGGCTACCAGGTGGCCGTGGTGGACCTCGGCGACGCCCGCGTCCTCGGTCGGCTGGACGACCAGGACGTCGAGATCGGTGACGACGTGGTCCTCTCGGGCCACGTCGAGGACGACCGGGGGTACGTCGCGCCGCGGTTCGAAGCGGTCTGACCGGAATCACCCACCCGGACGGACGTCCCGTCGGAGTCAGCTCCCGAGCCGTTTCCGCCCGTCGCTCCCCGTTGCGGAGGTCACGCTGCGCTGGAGGTCCGCGACGCAGCGGCGGCAGAAGCGGTAGCTGGGGTCGTTCGGCACCCCACAGGTGGGACAGGGGACCCGGTCGTCGGCGGCCCCGCCGGCCCGGTTGGCCACCGTGCGCTCGTCGCCGTCGCGTGCCGGGACGTACTCCGAGGCGGGGTCGGCCTCCCCGGCCGCTGCGGCCCGGTAGAGGTACGCCGCGACCGCCACGTGGAGCAGCACGAACAGGGTGCCCGCGGCGGCGAGCGGGAGCAGTTCCTCCATGTGTCGTGTGAACATACGTGGCGGCGACACTTAGAGGTTCGGCGGGAGTCGCCGGTCAGGCCACGCGGGCGAGCCACCTGTCCGGGTCGTCGAGTTCCGCGTCGGTCGGGAGGTTCTCAGGGGCCGCCCAGACGGCGCCCGCGGCCTCGATGCCCCTGACAGCGGCGACCGCGTCGAAGAATGCCTTGCCGCGCTCGTACTGCCGCCGCTTCATCCCGAGTCCGAGGAGCCGCCGGATCAGCGCCGAGACCGGGCCGGCGGCGCCCCGCTTGTCGTCCAGCTTCGCGCGGAGGTCCGCGGACTCCCGGTCGAAGGCCTCGTCCATCACGAGTTCCGCGTAGCCCTCGACGGCGGTCATCGTGACGTTGAGCTCCCGGAGCGCGTCGCGGTCGAGGTTCCCCGCAGCCAGCTCGGCGACGGCCTCGCGGACGAGTCGCTCCAGCCGGTCGGAGAGCCACGGTGCGGCGCCGAACTCGGCGGCGTGGGCGACCTCGTGGAACGCGATCCAGCGCCGGAAGCGGGCGCGGTCGACCGACAGCGTCTCCGCGACCGTCTCGATGTTGGGGTGGACGAAGTACAGTTCGTGCTCGCCGTCGGCCAGAAGCAGCGGGTCGTACTGGCCGAGGACGTTGTTCGCGAGGAACCCGAGCGTGACGGCCATCGAGCCGGTGTTGGCCGACCGGGCCAGCGACGGCGCCAGCCCGGTCCGACCCTCGAGCGGTTCCAGGAGCCGCTCGAACGTCCCGAGGTTCGCGTCGATCCAGTGGTGGCGGTTCTGGACCTGGACGGTCCCGGGGACGTCGAACGAGAGGCCGGCCGCCTCGTGGATGGCGTCGCGGGCGTCCCCGACGTCGACGGCGTACGCCCGCCGGTCGGCCGCCGACAGCGCGAGGTCGCCGGCGTCGGTCCCCGCACGGGCGGCGGTCCCGACGGCGGTCCAGTCGACGGGACCGTCACCGTCGCTGTCGGCGACCGCCCGCACGGCGCGATAGAGGTTCACAGGTGCGATACCCTACCGCCGGACAAAGGGCTTCCGGGTACCGGCTGCGCGACGGTGGTAAGCAGCGGGGCTGCCCGGCCTCAGGGCTCGTCCTCGAACTCGTCCTCGAGTTCGTCGTCCAGCGCGTCCTCGAGCCCATCGTCCGTCACGAACCGGCGTTTCGCGAGGTAGGCCACGCCGATAAGGAAGACGAGTCCGACGACGGCGGCCAGCGCGGCACCCGACTTCGAACCGTCCTCCGGTTCGGGTGCCGCACCGCCGGCCTCGACGTCCTTCTCGCCCGGCCCGAACGGCGCCGTGGCGGTTGCGGTGAACTCCGAGTCGTCGAAGTGGATCTCGAGGAAGGTGAACTTCGCCATGCCCGGGGCTACGCGCGTCGGCTACTTATTGGTGCCGAGCCAGGTGGGGGATACGGCCCCGCCAGGGGTGGCTGGCGCGGGACGGGCAAGCCGACGACGGCCCGACGTGCCGGTGCGTTTATACCGACGGCGGGAGCGTCCCACCACATGACCGACCGGCCCCTCGACGTCCTCGAAGCGACCCTCGGCTCGGAAGTCAGCGTCACGCTGAAGGGCGGTGAGATGTACGACGGCGTCCTCGCCGGCTACGACCAGCACATGAACCTGGTGCTGGAGGAGGGCGACAACGTAACCATTATCCGCGGCGATAACGTCGTCTCGATACAACCATGACCGGCGCCGGGACCCCGAGCCAGGGCAAGAAGAACAAGACGACCCACGTCAAATGCCGCCGTTGCGGCGAGAAGTCCTACCACTCGAAGAAGAAGGTCTGTGCCTCCTGCGGCTTCGGCAAGACCGCGAAGCGTCGCGACTACGAGTGGCAGTCCAAGCAGAACGAGTAACCGATCCGTTTCTCCCACCGTTCGTCGGCGCCCAGCGACGGCATCCCGTCGCCTCGCCATTGCTCGACGCCGATGCCGACCCGGCGTCGGATTATGCACGAACGTGGATATACACGGTCGTGTTGACCCGGGTAACACGCACGATGGAGTGGGTTTTTACCCCTGCGCCACGGAGCACCGTCCATGCCAGATGGGCGGCACCAGGCGGGGCCGACGGAGAAGTGCGGGGTCGTCGGCGTCTCGCTCGCCGGCCGCGGGGCGGCGCGGCCGCTGTACTACTCGCTGTACGCGCTCCAGCACCGCGGCCAGGAGTCGGCGGGCATCGTCACCCACGACGGGTTCCAGCAGCACAGCCACGTTGACATGGGGCTCGTCGGCGACGCCTTCGACGCCGACGACGTCGAGTCGCTGACCGGCGCCGACGGCATCGGCCACGTCCGTTACCCCACCGCCGGCAGCGTCGACGCCTCCTGCGCCCAGCCGTTCTCCGTCTCGTTCAAGTCCGGTTCCCTCGGGTTGAGCCACAACGGCAACCTCGTCAACACCGCGGAGGTCCGCGAGGAACTCGCCGCCAAGGGCCACGCCTTCACAAGCGACGGCGACACCGAGGTCATCGCCCACGACCTCGCGCGGAACCTGCTCGAATCGGACCTCGTCCGGGCCGTCAAACGCACGATGACCCGCATCCACGGCTCGTACTCCCTGACCATCATGCACGACGACACCGTCCTCGGCGTCCGCGACCCGCAGGGCAACCGTCCGCTCTGCATCGGCGAGCTCGAGGACGGCTACATGGTCGCCTCCGAGTCCGCCGCCATCGACGTGCTCGACGGCGACCTCGTCCGCGACGTGCAACCGGGCGAGCTCGTCGTCCTCCAGCCCGACGGCAAGGGGTTCGACAGTTACCAACTGGTCGACACCGACGACACCGCCCACTGCTTCTTCGAACACGTCTACTTCGCCCGCCCGGACTCCCGCATCGACGACAACCTCGTCTACGACGTCCGCCGCGAACTCGGCCGCAAGCTGTGGGAGGAAAGCGGCGTCGAGACCGACGTCGTCCTCCCCGTCCCCGACTCCGGCCGCGCGTTCGCCTCCGGGTACGCCGAAGCCGCCCAGGAGAGCGGCGCCGACGTCGAGTTCGCCGAGGGCCTCATGAAGAACCGCTACGTCGGCCGGACGTTCATCATGCCGACCCAGGACGCCCGCGAACGTGCCGTCCGCCTCAAGCTCAACCCCATCACCGACGTCGTCGAGGGCAAGACCGTCACCGTCATCGACGACTCCATCGTCCGCGGCACCACCTCCACCCAGCTCGTCCAGCTCCTCACGGACGTCGGCGCCGCGGAGGTCCACCTCCGCATCGGTGCCCCGCCCATCGTCGCGCCCTGCTACATGGGCATCGACATGGCCTCCCGCGAGGAGCTCATCGCCGCCGACCGGGACGTCGAGGCCATCCGCGAGGAGATCGACGCCGAGTCGCTGTCGTACCTCTCCATCGACGCCGTCGCCGCCGCACTCGACGAATCGCGCGCCGACCTCTGTCTCGGCTGCGTCACCGGCGAGTACCCCTACGACATCGACGGCGAGGCCACCGACCGCGACGTCGTCCGCCCCGACATCGACGGCGCCGAAGCCGGCATCGCCGACGATTAGCCCGCCGTCACGCCGGAAGGCAGTCAGATGACCGACCGCCTCAACGACCCCCACGCCGCCGCCCTCGACACGTTCCTGCAGGACGTCCCCGACGTCGAGTGGGCCCTGACCGGATCGGTCGGCTTCGCGCTCCAGGGCGTCCCCGTCGAGCCGGGGGACGTGGACGTCCAGACGGACAGGGCCGGCGCCGTCGCCATCGAGCGGGCGTTCGAAGACCACGTCGTCGAGTCCGTCGCGCACGTCGAAAGCGACCGGATGCGGTCGTATCTCGGCCGACTGGAGCTCTCCTCCGTCGACGTCGAGGTCATCGGGGCCGTCCAGAAACGCCGGGGCGACGGGACCTGGGAGGACCCCGTCGACGTCACCACCCACCGCGAGTACGTCACGTGGCGCGGGCACGACGTCCCGGTGCTCTCGCTGGCCTACGAAGCCGAAGCGTACGAACGACTCGGCCGCACCGAGCGATCGGCCATGCTCCGCGAGTACGCCTCGGACGGCGACACGGACTGACATCGGGTCCCCGTAGGACCCGGTGTTTCGCCGTGCGCCGGTCCGCCCGTAGCGCCGGACGCACGGCAACCCGCACTCAGTACCGAAGTCTCTCAACCGCTCGAACCTCGCCACTCACGCTCTCTCTACGTTCTCCATACCCAAGCCACCCTTCCGTTCGGGCCTCGCCGCTCCCTGGTCGCCTCGCTCCCCGCTCGCCCATCCGGCGACCCTCACGTCCGTTCGCGTCTCCCGGCCCACTCCAACATCCGCTCGTAGAACGGCACGCTCCGGAGCGCGTCCTCGTCGCCCACCAGCACGAGCGCCTTCTTCGCCCGCGAGAGCGCCACGTTGACCCGCCGGTGGTCCTCGAAGATCGGGCTCTCGAGGTCGCCCGTGGCGACGAACGAGACCACGACGACCTCCTTCGACGAGCCCTGGAACCGGTCGACGGTGTCGACAGCCACGTCGTCGACGCGCTTGGAGATCTCGGCGACCTGCGCGCGTAGCGGCGCGATGACGCCGACGTCGTCGGGGGCGACGCCGGCGGCCAGGAACGCGTCCACGATGTCGGCGACGCGGTCCGCTTCGACGGCGTTGGCGTTCCCGTCCGCGGCTCCGGCGGGGTCGACGAACGACACCGGGTCGCGGAGCTCGCCCGGCAGCGCGTCGGCGTCGATGCCCGGAAGGTCGCCGAGCCGCTGGGCCGCCACCTCCCCCGACGCGGGCCGCAGTCGGCCGTCGTAGAACTCGCGGCTGGAGAAGTACTGGACGCGCTGGTTCATCCGGTACTGGCGGTCGAGCATCACGCCGGCGTCGGGATACTGCTCGATGAGGCGCTCGAACAGCGAGCGCTCGAGGTCGTTGACTCGGGGGGCGCTCCGCTCCCCGCTCGACGATTCCGAGGCGTGGGACGCCTCGCCCTCCGCGCGGACGACGGGCGGGAGCTGCTGGTGGTCGCCGACGAGGACGAACCGGTCGGCCAGGTTCGTCGCGAGGAAGGTCCCGGGCTCGGTGAGTTGGCCGGCCTCGTCGACCACGGCGACGTCGAACGACTGGGCCTTCATCGCGCGGGAGCCGCAGGCGGCGGTCGTCGCCGCGACCACGTCGGCGTCCCGGAGGGCGGCGGCCCGCGATTCGGGGTCGCCGGACCGCTCGAAGCGGTGCTCTTGCATGTCGTCGCGGACGCCGGATTCGGAGCCCCAGCGGACGACGTCCGTGAAGCCCTGTGCCTCCAGGGCCTCGATGGCGTTGTCGACCGCGCGGTTGGTGAACGCCGACAGGAGAACGCGCTCGCCGTCATCGACGAGCGCCCGGATGGTCCGCGCGAGCGTGTAGGTCTTGCCCGTGCCCGGCGGGCCGTGGACGAGCGCGAAATCCCGGGCCCGCACCGCGAGGTTGACGGCCGCGTTCTGGGCGTCGTTGTTCTCGATGTACGTCCGTTCGTCGCCCGCGAACGCCGGGTCTCGGCGACCGAACAGCACGTCCTTCCGGTCGGGGTCGCCCTGCAGGATCGCGTCGTGGAGCGCCGCGAGGCGACGGTCGACCCCTATCTCGGAGGGATAGACATCGAGGCGGCGCAACTCGAACGGTTCGTCGGCGACGACGACCACCTCCTCGCCCAGCGACTCGACGGTCGCCAGCTCAGCGGTCCCGCGCGTCGGGTGGCCGTCGCTCGCGAGCACGCGGTCGCCCTCGCGGATCTTCGAGACCGCCTCGCTCGTGCGGCGGGCAACGAGCCGCCAGCGGCCGCCCTCGACCGGCTCGCGGTCGACCGGTTCGAGATCGACGAGCGCCCGGTCGTCGGCCACCCGTTCGTCCGTCGACTGCTCCCAGAGCTTCCGGTACTCGGCGTGGACGGCCCGGCGCTCGGCCTCGACGGCGCGGTAGAACCGGTCGAAGTACGCCCGCTCGTCGGTCGGGAGCGGTTCGCCGACCGTTCCGGCCTTCGACTCCTGGTCCAGCCGACCCGCGACGGCCATGCAGGTGTCCCGTTCGAAGCAGTACTCGCACTTGGCGTCGGCCTCGTAGCCGGTCGGGACGGTGAGGTCGAACTCGGCGGCCGCGATCTCGTTGCGGGTCCGGAGCACGAACTTCAAAAACCCCGGGCCGATGGAGAAGTCCTTCGCCGGCGAGAGGTCGCCGGAGGCCTCGCTCCGGTCGATGGCGGTGTTCTTCGTGTACAGGAGCGTCCCGGTGTCGGGTGCCTCCGCGAGGTCGTCGGCGAGCAGGAGCGCGTAGCATGCGGCCTGGACCTTGTCGTGGAACCGCGGGTCCCGGCCGGTGTTCTTCCCGGTCTTCAGCTCGACCGGCATCCCCCGCCGGACGGCGTCGGCGCGGCCCTTGATCCCGAACCGCTCGGAGATGAGCGTCTGCTCGGAGCGCCAGGAGTCGGCTTCCCCGAGGGCGCCCTGCTGGAGCCACCCCTCGATGGCAGCGGCGTTCTGCCGGACGTCCTCGGCGACGGCGTCGGCCGACTCCCCCAGGAGCCCGAGATCAAGGGCGGCGTCGGCGACCCGCTCGTCGATGCTCTCGTCGAGGTCGCGGCCGCGCAGGAGGTCGCCGAACACGTCGTGGACCACGGTCCCCTTGACGACCGGGTACTTCAGCGGCACGCCGGAGAGCTTGTTGAGGTAGTAGATGCGGGGACACTGGACCCAGCCGCGCACGTCGGTCACGTCGACGAGGAAGTCCGGCTCGACGACCACCGCGGAGTCACCGGTCGTCGAGTACTCGGTCTCGCCGCGGAACTCCCGTTCGTCGACGTCGGTGACGAGGAGGTCCATACCCGGTTCCAGCAGTGCCGCCGTCTCGATCCACTTGCCCCACAGCGTCACCTGGACGGCGTCGGCCGCGCCGCGGTCGGGCCGCAGCAGGACCTCCGAGAGATCGCTGGTGCCATTGTTGGTCTCGACGGTTCGGGGGTCACGGACCTCGACGATTGGGCCCCGCAGGTGCACGTCAGTCCCGTGCGCCCTCGCGAGAAAAACGCTATCGGTTCGGCCCGGACCGCCGATGGACCATCCATGAATCACCGGCGATACACCGGACGCGCCCGACCGCCTTTCTGCCGCGGGGTCGGTGACGGCCGGCCCGTTTCGGAATGCGACAGGTTCATTCGGCCACCGCCCCGACCGCCGGGTATGCGCGTGCGTGACTGGCAGGACGTCCTCGAGGACGTCGTCGATTCGAACGCCGAGTCCGGCGACTGGCGGGCGGTGGCCGGCGACCGTCGGGCCGGGCCCGGCGAGGACATGTTCCTCGGGCACCCGTCGGTCGGCGTCTTCCAGCTGAAGACGTTCGCGAAGAACCCCTACGAGGTCCGCGGCGTCGGCTCGCGGGTCGCCCGGAAGGTCGACGACGACCTCGACCCGCTGTTCCCCGCCGAGGACGCCGGCGGGCGGTTCGGCGTGAACGACGGCGTCGCGGACGAGGACGAGGCGAAGAACCGGGCGAAGGACCTGGAGACGGTCCTGGAGACCCACGCGGACGCACCGACGTCGCCCGACGCGCTGTTCGAGGACGTGATGGGCGCCCTGGACAGTCCCGCCTACGGGCCGATGGAACACGACATGTACGACCGACCGGACGCACTCGACGACCTCTCGGACACGTTCGAGGAGGCCGAGGACCTGCTCTCCTCCGAACTCGACGACCTCATCGAGGACAGCGACGTCGGCCGCGGGTTCCAGTGACCACACCCGGCCTCAGGCGAGTCCGACGTCGGTGAACTCGAAACGGGCGCCGCCGTCGTCGCTCTCCGTGATCTCGTAGGCCCAGCCGTGGGCCTCGGCGATCTCGGCGACGATGGCCAGCCCGAGGCCGGTGCCGTCCCCCGTGGTGACGCCGGAATCGAAGACGGCGCGTCGACGGTCGGGGGCGACGCCGTCGCCGTCGTCGGCCACGTAGAAGCCGTCCGGCAGGTCCCCGACCGACACGCGCACCGGCCCGTCGGTGTGGGCGACGGCGTTCGCGAGGAGGTTCTCGAGGAGCCGCTGGAGACGGCTCCGGTCGGCCGTCACGACGCCGTCGGCGGTGACATCGAGCGTGGCGTCGTCGCCGGCCACCATCGCCCAGGCGTCCCGCGCGACCGCCGCCGTCTCGACCGGCTCGGGGTCGAGCGACCCCGTCTGGACGGCCGCGACGTCACCGACGTCGTCGATGATCGCCTCGATCCGGTCGAGTGCGTCGCCGATTCGCTGGATCGCCTCGGGGTCCCCGGACGCGTCGGCGAGGTCGGCGTACCCCTGGGCGACGGTCACGGGGTTCCGGAGGTCGTGGGAGAGCACGCGACCGAACTCGGCGAGCTGGTCGTTCCGCTCGCGCAGTCGTCGCTCCTTGTCGCGTCGCTGGAGTTCGTAGCTCACCAGGACGCCCATGAGCTCGATCAGGCCCGTCTCCCACTCGGAGAACGGTTCCGCCCTCGGCTCGCGGTCGTAGAAACAGAGCGTGCCGTAGGTCTCGCCGCCGACCAGGACGGGCGTGCCGATGTAGCACGAGAGGCCGAACTCGACGTTGCCATCCCGGTCGGCGACGTCGGGCGCCTGGGTCAGCATGTCGGACAGCACCAGCCGCTCCTGGTTCGCCACCACGAGTTCGCAGCTCGTCCACGAGAGGTCGACCTCGGTCCCGGGCGTGAGCGCCCCGTCGTCCGCGTCGACCCACTCGAAGACGTAGGAGTCCCCGTCGATCCGCGAGAGCGTCCCGTACTCGGTGCCCAGCGCCCGTCGTCCGACGCCCAGCAGTGCCTGGACCTTCGCGTCGACGTCACGCGTGTCGTCCTCGAAGACCTCGTGGAGTTCGCCGATCACGGCCGCCTGGCGCTCGATGGTCCGCTCGCGCTCGGCCTCGGCGGCGACCGGCGTGAAGAACACCGACACGCCGTCGTCGTCCGGGTACACCCGGAACTCGAACCACCCGTCGAGCCCGTCGACGTCGGCCTCGAACGCGACGTCGCGGCCCGTCGTCGCCACACGGTGGAACTCCTCGTACAACCGCGTGCCCTCGGGGTCCTCGACGAGGCTCCAGAGCAGTCGGCCCCGGAGGTCGTCCGCGCTGGTGTCGCCCCCGGCGACCTGCGCGAGCGCCTGCCACCCGGCGTCGTTGCACTCGACGACCCCCCAGTCCCCGTCGAGGGAGACGTACCGGTCTGCCATCCGCGACAGCAACGCCGCGCGGTCGTTCGACCCACCCATCGTCCGCCCGTCACTCATTCGAGCCCACAGCCATTACCGGCGATACGCCCCTGACGTACTTAATGAGCCGGTTATTTTCGGCTATTTGCCGCCTCGGGGGTGGCCGCGTGGTCGGGACGGGTCCGCGACCGTCGGTCCGGGCCGCCTCGGGGAACGCGACGGTGACGTCGACCGGACGGGCGTGGTCCCGTGCCGGGGCCGTTGTCACCCGAGGTAGTCCCGCAGCACCGCACCGAAGCCGGCGGCGCCGATGCCGAAAGTGACGATGCCGCCGACGCCCGTCAGGGTCAGGCCGCCGTTGATCGCCGCGCCGACCAAGAGGGGTTTCGTCCAGCCGTCCTCCCGGCCGACGAGGCGGTCGCCGACCGCGAGAAAGGCGACGGACGCGCCGACGGCCCAGGCGAGGTACAGCAGCACCAGGAGCGGGATCGCGATGATGATGCCGACGATGGTGAAGATCAGCACGAGTACGACCAGCGCGAAGAAGACGACGGAGACCAGGCCGTAGAGGAACGACCCGAGGGGTTCCTCGGTGACGGTCGTCATCTTGCCGACGGTGTAGTCCGGGGCCAGCGCGACCAGTACGGCGCCGACGAGGAGCGTCGTCAGGAACGCGCCGACCGCGCTCCCGAGCAGGTTCACGAGCGGGGTTCCGGACCCGAACCAGACGTCGAACGAGATCTGGCCGGTCACGGGAAGGGCCACCGTCGGGCTAGCGAGTCCCATACGCCAGTGCACTCGGCGGCGATGCTTTAGCGTACCGGCGGCCCGGACGGCGGTTCGGTCCCCGGCCGGTCCCTACCGGGGCGTCTCGGTGCCCCACTTCTCGAGGGCGGTCGCCAGTTCCGGGACGTCGTCGGCCCGGGTTTCGAGCGACACGCCCTCGACCGAGGCCTCGACCGCCGCGCGGAGCGCGCGGGCGCCGGCCCCGGTGCCGTCGGGGTGGCCGTGGACGCCGCCGCCGGCCTGGACCATGACGTTCGTCCCGACGGCGTCCAGCAGGCGGTCGACGATGCCGGGGTGGAGGCCGCCGGAGGCGACGGGGAGGACGTCGCGGTGGCCGTGGAAGTCGCCGCGGAGCCAGTCGTTGATGCCGGCGGTGTCCTCGTTCTCCAGTTTGCCGAGGCCGGCGGTGCCGGTGTGGACGTGGTCGACGCCGGCCAGCCGAGCGAACTGGGCGAGACACCGCATGGAGACGCCGTGCTGTGGGAGGCGGTCGAAGGCGGCGTGCATGGCGCGGTGGGCGTGGATGGCCACGCCGAGGTCCTCGGTCCGGCGGCGGACGGTCTGGAGGGCGCTCCAGCCCGCCGTGACGACGTCGACCATGACGAAGGAGCCGCCGTGGTCGGCGACGTACTCGGCGCGGCGGACCATCTCGTCGGTCTCGGCGGTGACGTTCACGAGGTAGTCCTTGCGCTCGCCGGTCTCGGACTCGGCGCGGTCACGCATCTCCAGGGACTCGGTGACGCGGTGCTCGAAGGGGTTGAACTCCTGGTCGGTCAGGTTCTCGTCGTCCTTCAGGAGGTCCAGGCCGCCGACCCAGGCGTCGTAGCCGACCCGGGCGTGTTCCTCGGTGGAGAGCCCGACCTTCGGCTTCGGCACGGTCGCCAGCGGCGGTCGGTCGCCGGCGTCGAGGAGCTCCGAGCGGACGGCCGACCCGAACTGCGGGCCCGGGAACGACCGGGCGAGCACCGCCGGCCACTCGCAGTCCAGGAGTCGGATGGTCTCGACCGCCTTCATGCCCATGATGTTGCCGGCGATACAGGAGAGGACCTGGGCGAGGCTGCCGTGCTCGAACAGCGCCTCTGGGTACGCGACGGTCACCTCGGTGCCGTGCTCCCCCTCGGGGCCGACGTCACACGCCACGGCGGAGTATCGGCGGACGTCCGACTCCGGTGACAGCGCCGCCCAGGTGCCGTTGGAGCTCTCGGAGGCCACCCGGGCCGCGGCCGCCTCGACGGAGAGGTCCTGACCGGGCACGAGACGGAAGGTACAGACGAGGTCGTCGTCGCTGGGCTCGTAGGACTCGTCCAGGAAGTCGGCGTACTCCATGTCCCGTGGGTTCGAGCCGGTGGACCTTATAATCCGAGCCGGTGGGCCGTGGAGGTCGGACAGCCGGGCCCGTCCCGTCGTCGGGCCCGATACCCGGTCGCCGTGACTGCCCTCCGGGACCGGGTTGGAAACGATACCGTAGAAGCGCGGGGAGTCGCGCGGCCGCGGTCGACGGGGCGGGACCCGACGGGTTACTCCGCCTCGTCGACGGTGTAGCGCCGATAGCTCATCGCGGATCCGTCAACGATGACGGTGTCGAGGCCGTGCTGGCGTTCGTGCGGCGGGTCGTCACCGACCGCCTCCGTCTCGGCGTCCCCGTAGTCGTAGGGCGTGTGATCCTCCACCATGGTACTTCGTCCGACTCGCACCACCATAAATCCTTGTCAGACGTTACCACTCGACTCGGTCGGTGGTCGCCCGGCGGCCCCGGAGCATAAAGAACCCCTACCTGCCGGGGTTCGAACTATCCTCGCCTGGCCGTTGGCGTGGATATGGACAGACGCAGCTTCATCGGGAGTGCCGGGGCGGTGGCCGCCGGAGTGGCCGCGAGCAACACGGTGTCGGCGACGACGCTGCAGGCGGAGGAGGGCCAGCTCGGGGAGATCGAGATCCTGACCGACGAGTACGGCGTCAGCCACGTCTACGCGGACGACGTGTACTCGCTGGCGTACGGCAACGGGTACGTCCAGGCCCGCGACCGGCTGTTCCAGATGGACGCCCTCCGGCTCGTCGGCCGCGGCGAGAGCGCCCGCTGGCTCGGGCCCGCACAGCTGGCCTCCGACATCGAGGTCCGGCGTGACCTCTACAGCCGCGAGCGCATCAACCGGCAGTGGGAGGCCGCGAGCGAGACCACAAGGGAGGCCCTCCGCGGGTTCGCCGACGGCGTCAACCGGAAGCTCGTCGAGCTGGTCGCCGAGGGCGAGCTGCCGGGCGAGTTCGCCGCGCTCGGCCGGCCGATCGAGCCCTGGAAGCCCGAGGACTCCATCGCCTGGATCAACTACGCGCTCGGGTTCTTCGGCGTCAACGGCGGCGCGGAGCTGTCGAACGCCCGGACACTCGCCGAGATGTTCTCCAACTTCGACTCCGAGCGGGCGGCGTGGGCGGCCTACGGCGACCTGAACAACGTCGAGGTTCCCGAGGAGCACTACGGGTCGGTCCGGCGCGACGAGGTCGACGGCACCGACGAACGCGCCCTCGCGTACGACGAACTCACCGACGACCAGCTCGAGGCGATCAGGGCGGCCGACGGCGCCGTCACCTGGGGTGTCGACGAGGGCCTGCCGTTACCCGACGGCCTCACCGAGGGCCTCCGGGCGGCCCGCGGGATGCTCGACGGCTTCCGGTTCGGCTCCAACGCCATCATCGTCGGCTCCGAGCTCACCGCCTCCGGACGGCCGCTCCTCGGTGCCGGGCCACAGATGGGGCTGTTCAAGCCCCCGATCCCCTACGAGATCGGGCTGCACGGCGACGGCTTCGACGTCGTCGGGATGGGCGTCGTGGCCGCCCCCGCGCTCGTCATCGGCCGGACGCCGGACGTCGCCTGGACGGTCACGACCTCCCAGGACGAGATGATCGACACCATCGCGGTCGAGCTCGACCCCGACGACCGACACCGGTACCGGTGGGAGGGCGAGTGGCACGAGATGGCGACCCAGCAGGTCACCCACTACACGAGCCCCGTCGGCGGGGTGACGCAGGGCGCGACGGACCCCCAGGAGTACACGGTTGTGCGACAGGAGGTCGCCCGCGTCGAGCAGGAGGGCACGTCGATGCCGGTGATCGCGTGGAACCCCGAAGAGAACGTCGCCTACTGCCAGCGCATCACGACGCGGATGGACGAGCTCGACGGGGCGTTCCAGTGGGCCGAGGTCGGGCGCTCGAACGGCATCGAGGAGTTCGAAGGGTTCCTCTCGGAGTTCCCGTTCGGCTTCAACTTCCACGTCGTCGACGACGAGGAGATCGCGTACTTCCGGACCGGGAAGCTGCCCGACCGGCAGGGCGAGGGCGACCCCCGAATGCCGATCCCCGCCTCCCAGCACGAGTGGGGCGGCTTCGAGGTCGGGACCGACATCGCCAGCGTCCGCAACCCCGAGCGGGGCTACGTCGTCAACTGGAACAACGCCCCGGCGCCGGGCTGGCGTGCCGGGAGCCCCGAACAGCAGTGGGGCACCGTCCACCGCGTCGACGTCATGGACCGGCTGATCCGCGAGGCCATCGACCGGACCGGCGGCGCGCTGACCCGCGAGGACGTCGACGCGATCGTGGAGGACTGCAGCGTCGAGCACCCGTACGCGCCCCGCTCCGTGCCCGCGATGCTCGAGGCGGTCAGGCCGGGGTTCGTCGACGCCCAGTTGACGGCCATGGGCGCGGAGCTGGCCACCTGGCAGTCGACGGACTACTCGTTCCGTCCGGGCTCCGACGGGACGTACGACGACGGCGGGATGGCCATCTGGGAGGAGACGAGAAAGGAGCTCCAGGAGCTGGTGTTCCGGGACGAGCTCGGCGACCGGACGCCCACGCTCAACTACGACCCGACGACGGTCCGCGGCCAGGGCGGCGGCGACCCCCACGCGGCCGACCACGGCGCGACCGTCAACGAGGACGTCACGCTGGTCGCCGCCATCGACGGCGACACCGAACACGCCTGGTTCGCGGGGCCGGGCGAGGACCCGGACGACCGGCGCGACCGGCGGAACGCCGTCATCCGGAAGGCGATGCAGCGGGCCGCGGACACCCTCGAGGAGCGGTACGGGAGCCCGGACCCGGCCGACTGGCTGCTCGAGAACCGGCAGAGCCAGTTCTCGCCGCTCGGGGCCGCAAACGCGGACACCATACCGATGACGAACCGGTCCAGCTACCCCCAGTCGGTCGTCGTCGGCGCCGGGCCCGAGAACGGCGCGACGCTCCCGCCGAGCAACTCCGGCCACCAGAACGCCGTCGAACTCCTCGGTACCCTCGCCGGGAACGAACCGGCGCGGCTGACGAACCAGCTCGACCTCTACGTCGACTTCGAGAAGAAACCGACCGCGGTCGCCCGGGAGGACGTCGAGGCGCTGGCGGTGTCACAGCGGACGATCCGCGCCACGACCGAGCAGCAGGCCGAGACCGTGCGGCCGGCGACCGACCTCGCCGTCAAGCTCCTGTCCGTCCCCGGCGGGGGCCTCCGGGCGGTCCGGGACGTCCCCGGCCAGCTCGACAGGAGCCTCAACGACCTCCTCGACGCCATCCAGGAGGCCGGCTCCGGAAACGGCCTCGAGGACGCCGGGTCGGGCGACGGTCCCCTGGCCTCCGGTTCTGGCGACGGCCCCGTATCGACTCCGACCGCCGCTGATGTTGATGAGGAGGAGACTGGTGACGTCGAGCTCCCGCTCGGCGGCCTCGACGGCCTCCTACCGCGCTAGGACCGTGTCCAGGTCCGCCAGCGAATCGACGACGTGGTCGGGGCGGACGTGGCTCGCCTCGATGTCGTCGTCGGTCGCCACGCCGGTCCGGACCAGGACGGTCGTCATGCCCGCCCGGTCGCCGAGCGCGATGTCGGTCTCGAGGCGGTCGCCGACGACCACGCAGCGCTCCGGCGGGACGTCGAGCGCCTCGAGGGCCGCCCGCCGGGCGGCCGGTGACGGCTTGCCGAACACCCGTTCGGGTTCGCGGTCCACGGTGCCGCCGACGGCGTTGATGACCGCACCGGAGCCGGGCACCATCCCGTCGGCGGTCGGGACGAGCCGGTCGGGGTCCGTGCCGTAGAACGAGGCGCCGGCGGCCAGCGCCCGGTAGCCGGCGAGCATGTCGCCGTAGCCGAACTGCCGGTCGTAGGAGGCGACGAGCACGTCGGCCTCGGTGGCGTCGGCGACCAGGTCGAGGCCGGCCGCCTCGAGCTGCCGGCGGAGGCCGTCCTCGCCGATGAGGAACAGCGCGTCGGCGGCGTGGTCGGCCGCGAGCTCGCGGGTCGTGACCGTGCCGGCCGACAGCACCGCGTCGGGCGAGGCCTCGATGCCGAGGCCTGCGAGGCGGTCGGCGTACTCCGCACGGGACTTCGTCGGGTTGTTCGAGAAGAACACCGTCCGCAGGCCGGCGTTCCGGAGCCGGTCGATGGCCGCGGCCGCGCCGGGCAGGAGTTCGTCGCCCCGGTAGACCGTCCCGTCGAGGTCGACGAGCACGCCGTCGTAGTCCATACCGCCGCTTGGCGGCCGGGGGGATTAAGCCCCCGTCACTCGCCGGGACCCGGTAGCGTCACTCGTCGGCGAGGACGACGGCCTCGACCTCCCGGCGGTGGCACTCGGCGTCGTCGACTACGTCGGGATCGTACCGATAGACGGCGTCCGGATCCTCGTCCCGCGTCTGCCGGTGGGAGCCGTCACAGAGCGGTCCGTCGTCGGAGAGCCCGCACCGACAGACGTAGAGCTTCCCGTCGTCGCCGAGGTCGTCGGCGTCGAGGATCGCCGGTTCGATCGCCTCGTGTCGCACCTCGCGTGCCATACCGGCTCCTGGGGCCGCGGGCTCAAGAGCCTTCGTCGTCCGGACGGAGTCGACCGAGGCGACGGACGGCCGCGGCCGTCGGCGGTCCGCCGTCCCAGCCGGTGCTGCCGTGGCGGCGCGCGGGCTCAGCCGTCGGCGGCCTCGTCGTACCAGTCGGGGCGCTCGACGGTCGTCTCGTCGACCGACCGGACCGTGAGGACCGCCGCGAGCCGGGTGCCCTGCTCCGTCACGACGTCGTAACTGGCGCCCCGGACGGCGCCGTCCTCGTGGACGACGAGCGTGACGTCGAAGGACCGGATCTCCGCCGACGTCGTGTTCGACGGTAGGATCGCGCCGGGATCGGTTACCGACTCGCTCCGGTAGCGGTAGAACGTCCCGTTGTCGGTCTCGCGGACGTCCGCGCCGCCGTACTCGACGTGCTCGAACAGCGGGGCGATGAACTGGATGCCGGAGAACCGCTCGCGGACGTACTCGACGTCCGTCGCGTTGTAGGAGACGTCGTCGCCGACCTCGAGTTTCGCGTACAGCCGGTCGCCCTCGAAGTACTGGAAGCGCGCCGCCTCGCCGTCGTCCCGGATCTCGAGGGCTCGCTCGTCGGCGTGGTCGACCCGGAGCAGGTAGACGAAGGCGTCGGTCGTCCCGTCGTCGTCCCCGACGCCGACGTCGAACCGGTACCGGTAGCTCTCGTAGCCCGCGAGGGTCCGTTCGTGGTTCGCGACGGCGGCGTCGACGTCGGCGACGCCGGTCGCGGCGTAGCCGTCGGGGTACTCGAGCGGTGCGGCGGTCGGCGTCGCCGTCGCCCCGGGGCCGTCGGTCGGGGTGGCGGTCGGCGTCGCCGTCGCCCCGGGGCCGTCGAACACCGGCAACGCGGAACAGCCGGCGAGCGAACCCAGCGCGACCACGGCCATCGCCGCGAGGACTCGTCGATGCATGCCCGGTCGTTCAACCGTGAGGTGTTAAGCGCTGAGACCTCCTCAGGCGTTCTCGACCCACTGCGGGCGGTTCACGGGAGTCTCGCCGAATCCCGAGAGCTCGTACTCGACGGTCAACTCGCGGGCCTGGCCGTCGGCGGTGTAGGCGACCTCGTAGGTCGCCGACCGGACGACGCCCGCCTCGTCGACCGTCATGGTCGCCGAGAACGCGGAGACGTTCGCCGACTCGTTGACCTCGAGGAACGAGTCGACGCCCTCGGCGTTCGCCTTCTCGTAGGTCACGACGGCGTCGCCGTTCCGCTCGCCGGTCGAGGCGTCGTACGCGGAGACGTTCACCAGCAGCGGTCGGATCGGGTCGGTCGCCGTCATGTTCGACGCGTCGAACGTTTGGTTCCGCGTCGAGACGTCGGTTCGGTTGTTCAACTCGGTGCGTCGGTACCAGGTGTCTGCGTCGCGGTAGACCGTGATGACGCCCTCCTGGCCCGGGTAGGTGACGTCGGCACGCTGGAGGCCCCGTTCGTCCTGGAAGTCGACCCGGTGTCGGACGTCGATCACCGTCGTGCCCTCGCTGGTGTTGATGGTGTAGGCGTAGGTGGCGGTGTAGTTGCCCCGGTCGACGACTCCGGACTGGTGGCTCTCCACCGCCTCGGCACCGTCGGTCACGCCGTCGGGGCCGTAGCCATCGGGGTACTCGAAGGACGTAGCGTCGCCGTCACCGACGCCGTTTCCGTTCCCGGTCGCGTTGCCGTTGCCGCCGTCGAGGACCGCCGAACAGCCGGACAGCAGGACGAGGCCCACGAGGGCGACCGCCAGCGTTGAACGACGAACCATACGCTTCCTGGCGCCCTTCCGCGTAAAAGTGTAGTGGCCGGGCAAGTAATGGCCCGGCCAGAACGGTCGAGGTGGTCCGCGGCACCGTCCACGCCCGCGGCCGATGTCGGTCGTCGGGCGGACGCCGCACGACGTGCGGTCAGGGCGCCGCAGGGGCGCCGGATTCGATCGATCGGATCCGCTCCCGGCGGCGCGCCTCGCGACGCCGGACCAGCGACGCCTGCAGCCGGTCGGCGACGGTCTCCCGGAGCTCGGCCGCCCGGTCGGCGTCGATGTCGAGCGCTCGGGGCTGGCCGCCGGTCAGGCCGCTGGAGCCTGCGGTGTCGACGACCAGCGTCGCCAGGTCCCGTCGGCGCTGGAACACCGTCCGGGACTCGACGACGGTCTGGACCCGGTAGTACGGCACGACGGTGATCGTCCGGGTCCAGAAGCCCTCCCGGAGGACGACGTACTCGGGCTGGACGTCGTAGCCGAGGTTGACCCACTTCAGGTGGGCCGCGACCGGCGCGGCCGGCAACAGGAGGGCCGCCGCGTACCAGGCGAACGACAGGGCCGTGAACCGGTCGACGGCGTAGACGGCGAGCACCGCGAGGACCGCGACCGCCCCGTAGCGCACGACGTACCGCTGGCGGGCCCGGCCGGGCGGCCGCTCGAACTCGACGGCGTCGAAGGACTCCACGGAGCTCGCGAGGTCGAACACGCGGTCGCGCTCCGCCAGCGGGATGGCGGACTGCTGGCCGGACTCCCCCGGCGCGTAGCCCGCCGTCTCGACCGCCAGGGAGGCGTAGCCGAGCCGGCGCGCGAGCACGTTCTCCGAGACGCCGAGCGTCTGGACCTTCTCCAGCGGGATGGTGCCGCTGAACCGCTGGAGGAGCCCGCGCTCGTAGTGGAGCTCGTCGGACTGCCGGGACAGGCGGAACCCGTAGTAGTTCGTCACCGCCAGGACGCCGCTGACGGCGGCGATGGCGGCGACCACGAGCACCGCGACGACCGGGGCGGTGATCGCGAGTCCGACGAGGGGGTCGGCGAACCGCTCGCGGAGCGACGGCGCGACGACCGGGAGCACGACCGTGACCAGCGACAGCAGCCGAAGGTCGACGCCGATCACGCCGAGCAACAGGAGCTCCTTCGGCGTGATGGCGAACAGCTCGGTCCGGTCGGGCGCCGGGGCCGGCTCGCCGTCGGCGTCCTCGCCGCGCTTCAGGCGCCCGATCTCGGACTGGAGCCGCCGCGCCTCCGACTCGCTGACGCACTTCAGGGAGGCCTCCGTCGAGGAGCCGCCGGCGGTCTCGAGGTCGATCTCGGCGATGCCGACCAGCCGCTGGACGACGTTCCGGCTGATGTCGACGTTCTGGATGCGACCGATCGGGATCTCGCGGTTCCGTCGGGAGACGACGCCGGAGGCGATGTCCAGCGAGTCCCCGGTGAGTTCGTAGTCGAACCGCTGGTAGTAGACGAACTGGTAGCCGAGCGCGAGGACGAACGCCGCGACGACCAGGAGTCCGACGACGGCGGTGCCCTCGAACGTGGATCCGCCGATGACGAGGAACACGAGCACCCAGGCGAGCCTGACGACGGTTTCCCCGGTCCGGTACGGGATCGAGAGCGGGTGCAGCTTCATCAGACGGCGTCCTCGCCCTCGGCCGCGATGGCCAGCCGCTTCAGCCGGGCCTGCAGGTCCTCGGCGCGCTCCGGCGTCAGCCCGGGGATCGAGACGTCCGCGCCGCGGGAGCCGGCGGTGTAGACGACGGTCGTCGCGAGCCCGAACGCCCGCTCGACCGGCCCGCGGCTCGCGTCGACGTGCTGGATACGGACGTACGGGACGACCGTCCGGACGTTCGTTATCACCCCGCGCTCGAGGTACAGCGAGTCCTCGCGGACCTCGTAGGCCCACGACCGGTACCGCAGCACCGCGAGTGCGGCGGCCACGAGGAAGACGGCGAGCGCGACCACCCCGCCCATCCAGGGGTCGCCCACCGGAAGGAACGCGAACCCGGCGGCGAGCAGGCCGCCGATGACCAGCGACGGCACGACGGCCTGCAACAGCCACACCGCCTGGATCGTCGGTTCCAGCGTCCGGCGTGGCCCGGTCAGGTCCTCGACGCCCACGGCCCCGCCGGACGCCGCGGTCGCCGCGTCCGACTCCCCGGTCGCCCCCGCGGCGTCCCCGCCCGGATCGACGGTCGCGTCCCTGTCTCCCCCATCGTCCACGGGCCGAACGGCCGGGATGAGCGACTCGTCGAACGGCTCCTCCGACGACTCGTCCGTATCCGTGTCCGTGTCCGTGTCCATCGGGTTGGCCTCCGGGCCCACGGTATTTAGTTGGCCGTGTCACGTGGCGCCGCCTCTGAGCCGGCGGGCCAGGGTTCGCTGTGCGATGGCGGCCACCCGCCGGAGCCCCGACGGACCATCGTGGTGGCGGGCCGCGTCGCCCGCCGAACCGACCCCGGGACGGTGCCGGGCGGTCACGCACGGACCGCGCGCTCAGAGGAGTTGCTCGTCGACGATCTCGACCAGCTGCGGCACGGTCTCCTCGGGGTCGACGGCCGGGAAGATACCGGTGGCATCGTCGCCGTACGCCCGCACGACCTTGACGGTGTCCAGGCCGGTCGTCATGTACGTGACGTCACCGGCGTCCGGCAGGATGACGTCGGTGAACAGCGTCCGTTCGGCGAAGTCGATCCCGACGTAGTCGAAGATGCGCTCGAAGTGGCTGTACATCGCGGACTCCCCGTGTACACGTCCCGGGTCGCGTCGGCGACGTGGAGGACCCGGAAGTCGTCGGGGTCGAAACGGACCAGGCTGTACAGCGGGCCGTCCGTCCGCTCGCGGAGGGCCGCGATCGCCGCCTCGGCGTCGTCCTCGGCCGGCATGCCGGATGCTGGTGCCAGGCAATGCAAAAGTCGGGGGTCGTATCGTCCGGCGATCCGGCGACCGACCCGTCCGTCCCGAGCCACCGCGGGCCCGCGACCGCTACGGGGCGGCGCCGGTCGCGGTCCTCCGCCCACCGCAGTCCACCGCCCGGCGCGGGGTCGACCGCCGCGGTACGGCGCCCGGTGGGCGGCGACTGCTCTTAAGCCCACCGTCGTTCAGGGGCGATACCGACACCTTCGTGCGGGTCGAGACGTGGCGTATGTCCATGCGCCGTCCCGCGAGCCACGCGCTGGCCGTCGTGGGGGTGTTCGCCGTCCTCGGCGCGGGCCTCGGGCTCGCCGCCAACTTCACCCTCGGGTTCTTCATCGAGCAGTTCGTCGATCCCGGGACGAATCCGCTGGACTCGACGCAGGTCGGGATCATGTTCCTGGTGGCGGTCTTCTTCGTTTTCGCCGCCGGCCCGGTCGCCGCCGGGATCGCCGGCGTCGCCCTCGGCCAGCAGCTGCCGGACCGGGAGGCCACCGCCGCGGTCGTCGCCGGCGTCGGTTGCGTCGTCGGGTTCTTCCTCTTCGCCGGCCTCGCGCTGTTCCTCATCGTGTCGGTGCTCGCCGAGTACGGCGCCGGCGGGGGCGGCGGGGGCGGCGGGGGCGGCCCGATTTCGCCGTCGGCGCTCGGGACGCTGGTCGTCCAGGTCGGGCTCCCGGTCGGGCTGGTCGGGCTCGCGACGGCCTACGTCACCGCCCTGGTATCGGGCGGGACGTGCGAGGGCCGGCCGGGTCAGTGAGCGATCTCCGAGAGCATCCGGGCCTCGATCTTGCGGAGGTGCTCGCCGACGGTGGTCGTCGAGAGGTCCAGCTCCTCGGCGATGTCCTCGTGGGTGGCCTGCCGCGGGACCTGGTAGTAGCCGAGTTCGGTCGCCGTGTCGAGGATCTCCTGCTGGCGGTCGGTGAGAAGCGACGACAGCTCCCGGAGCTCCGGGTCGTAGTCGGACAGCTGTTCGAGCTCGACCCGGATCTCGTCGGGGATGTCCTCGATGGCGCGCCGGACCGTCTCCTCCCGCCCGATGACGGCGACCTTCAGCCCGCCCTCCGGCCCGTACTCGATGGGGAGATCGAGGACGAACTCGTGTTCCTGCTCGAGTTCGAGCAGGGCCGCGCCGGTCTCGGTCGGCTCGGTGTGCACGTACGCCTGCAGGCCGTCACGGAGCGACGAGACGTTGTAGGAGAGGATCTCGTCGGATCCCTCGAGGATCGACTCGAGGGCCTCCCGGTCGCCCCGGATCTGGGTGAGGAGGACGGCCGTCCCGTCGTTGAGCCGGCTGATGTGGAGGATCGACTCCCGGGTCAGCGAGGGATGGGCCTCGATGTCCTCGGCGACCGGGTCCACGTCGCCGGCGGTCGGGATGAGGGAGACTTTGACGTACCGCATCGACCACCCGTTCGTCGCCGGGCTATAAACCTCCAATGGTCGGGACGGCTTTGAAGGGACCGCCGATTGACGGCGACAGCCGTAACCGGGCGAGTCACGGATGTTTTCGTACTGATGCGGCCGGAACGTGGTATCGCGCTCGCGGCCGGCGTCGTCCTCGTCGTCTCCGTCCTCGCCGGCGTCGTCGCGCTCGGCGACGGCGGCGTCGCGGCGGCGAGCCACGGGCCCGACAGGGCCAACTTCACCGTCGTCCCGACGAGCGACCGGAGCCCGGGTGCCGAGGGCGTCCGATACGGCCAGCGGGTCGTCTCGACCGGGGACACCGACCTGGAGACGCTCCTCCGGACGACCGCGACCTACGAGGAGGGCAGCTTCAGCAAGTGCGGGCCGTCCGACAGCGAGACGTTCGGCATCGACCGGGGCGCCACCATCTCCGGCTACGGGGTCGACGAGGGGCTCACGGACCACGTGAAGTCCTTCACCGCGGAGGAGGACGTCTTCAGGGTCGAGTACTACGGCGAGGACGACTTCGGCGCCTCGACGCACTTCGACGCCGGCGACGAGTTCGTCTCGGTCGCCACCTGCATCGACAACCCGGATCGGCCCGGGTGGTACCGGATCTCCGGGTCGACGACCGGCGTGACAGAGCGCGGCGAGCGCGTGACCTACGGCAGCGAGTCACACTACTTCTGGATCTGCAACTGTCGGGACGAGGCCGAAGCGCGCCGGACGCTCGGGCCGCCGCCGTCGGAGCCGCAGGCCACCGCGACCCCGGCGCCGACGCCGGCCGGGTCGACCGGAGACGCCCGGACCGGCGGTGAGGGCGGGGGTAGTGCCGACGGCGACGGCGAGAGCACGGGGGCCTCGGAGCAGACGTCGCCGGCGCGGGCGACGGCGACCCCGACCGGCGCGGCGTCGGCCGCGGCGGCGACGGCCACGCCGACGGCACGCCCGACGGGGGACGCGGCCGACGCCGAATCCGGGTCGGACGCCGCGTCCGATGGCGGGGCGGCCACGCCGACGGAGGCGTGGGACGACCACGTCCTACAGACGCCCACGGCCGCCGAGGGCCCCGGGTTCGGGCCGGCGCCGGCGCTCGTCGCCATCCTCGGCGCGTTCCTCCTGTACCAGCGTCGCCGCTGACCGATTCGACGGTCCCGACCACCGGCACCGCCGGTCGACGGCTCGCTACCGCGTGACGCGCGGCCGCGCGATCACTCGTGGCCCGACACCGGGACGGGCTCGTAGGGCTCCTCCAGGTAGGCGACGTCGCTGGCCGAAAGCGAGATATCGAGTGCTTCGACGGCGTCCTCGAGGTGCTCGATCTTCGAGGCGCCGACGATCGGCGCGTCGACCCACTCCTTGTGGAGCACCCAGGACAGCGCGATCTGGGCCATCGAGACGCCCCTGTCGGCCGCGAGCTCCTGGACGCGCTCGTTGATCTCGCGGCCGCCGTTGTCCGCATACGGGTGGGCTTGGGCGTAGTCGTCGGTCTCGGCGCGTTCGGTCGACATGTACGCCTCGTGCGGTCGGGTGAGGTAGCCGCGCGCCATCGGCGACCACGGGATGACGCCGAGGCCCTCCGTCTCGCAGAGCGGGAGGGTCTCGCGTTCCTCCTCGCGGTAGACGAGGTTGTAGTGGTTCTGCATCGTCGCGAACGACTCGAGCCCGAGACGGTCGCTGGTGTACAGCGCGTCGGCGAGCTGGTGGGCCCACATCGAGGACGCGCCGACGTGGCGGGCCTTGCCGCGGCGGACCGCGTCGTCGAGGGCGCGTAGCGTCGTCTCTATCGGGGTGTCGTAATCCCAGCGGTGGGTCTGGTAGAGGTCGACGGCGTCCATCCCGAGCCGCTCGAGGGAGGCGTCGAGCTCCTGCTCGATGGCCTTCCGGGAGAGCCCCCCGGAGTTCGGGTCGTCGTCCCGCATCCGGAAGTAGGCTTTCGTCGCGACGACGCTCTCCTCGCGGTGGCCCTCGAGGGCGTCGCCGAGGACGCGTTCGCTCTCGCCGCGGGAGTACACGTTCGCGGTGTCGAAGAAGTTGATCCCGAGGTCGAGGGCGCGCTCGACGAGCTCGTTGCCGAACGCCTCGCCGTTGACCCAGTCGCGCCAGTCGGGGTCGCCGAAGCTCATGCAGCCGAGACAGATTCGGGAGACCTCGATGCCGGTGGAGCCGAGCGTCGTGTACTCCATGGGGTCCGGTGGGAGCGGCGCTTTCAAAAAGTCGCCGCCACGGAGCGGGCCGGCGAAGGGTGTCGACGACGTCAGGCGTAGCGCTCCGGCGAGATCCGCGAAACGTAGCGCCGGGTCACGAAGGTGGCGACGATGGCGGCCGCGGCGTAGCCCGCCACGTGGACGAGCGTGAGCCGCGTCGCGCTGCCGATAGCGAGCAGCGCGACGGTCGTCGCGGGGTGTTCGGGGAGGGCGGCCGCGGCCGCAAAGGCCGCCAGCGCCCCGAGCGAGTACGTCAACTGGGCGCGCTGGCGGATCGGGATGGTCAGCGCGAGCGCGGCGGCGACGGCGACCGCGAGCACCGCCAGCGCGGCCGCGAGGACGACAAGGAGCGCGACGTTGGCGACCGCGATGTCGTTGACCTCGAGCAGCGCGATCCACAGCAGGACCTGGAGCGGTGCCAGCGCGGCGAGCAGGCCGGCCTTCCCCTCGACGACGTCGCCCAGCGAGACCGGTGCGACCCGGAGCAGCTCGAGGGTGCCGCGCTCGATCTCCTCCGTGACGGCGTCGACGACGACGGCCCCGCTGATGAACACCGGGAGGAACACGAGCAGCGGGAGCAGGATGACGTAGGAGAACCCGAAGTACGGGCTGGCGTCGGTCGAGGGCGGGACGGGCAGCGGGTCGAACCGGAGGTTGGCGGCCCGTTCGTCGCGCTCCTCGCGCTCGAGGGTCTCGAGTGCGGCCCGGAGCTGCACGACGATGACGGTCTTCCGGAGGCTCTCCCGTGGGACGTCCGCCGAAACCGCGATGCGGCGGTCGCGCGGTGCCGCGTTGACGACCGCGTCGACGCGGCCGCTGTCGAACGCCGCGCGGGCGGCGGCACGGTCCTCGAACCGCCTCGCCCGGAGGCCCTCGACCTCGTCGGCGGCGGCCACGAGGACGTCCGCCGCCTCGCCGGTCACGGCGACCTCGACGTTCTCGGTGGCGGCGTCCGGGTCGTACAGCGACGTGAGTCCGACGACGAGGAACGACGAGAAGCCCGCGATGACGAGCTGGATGAGGATCGCGAGGACGATGGTCTTCTCGCGCGACAGCGAGCCGAGTTCGCGGCGCGCGATGGCGACCCTAGACAAGCCGGCTCACCACCGCGAGGTTGTACGCGAGGTGCAGCAGTATCGCGACGGCGAGCGCGGCCGCGAACGCGGCGTGGCCCCGGCGGGCGCCGAGCGCGGACACCGTCGCGGTGGCGACGTGCAACACCAGTGGCGCCGCCGCGAGTACCGCGATGGCGACCGGGCTCCCCGTGCCGAGCCCCGTCTGGAAGGCGGCGTCGGCGACCGCGACGGTCGGGAGCCCGACGATCTGGACGACCAGCGAGAGCTTCTCGGCGAGGAAGAAGCCGAGGCCGGCGGCTCCGCCCGCGGCCGCGGCGACGCCGAGGGTCCGCTCGTAGCGGCCGTGGACATAGCCGGCGTGGATCGGGAGGGCCTTCGCCAGCTCCTCGATGACGGCGACCGTGGCGAACACGAGCGGGATCGAGAGCGCGACCGGGAGCGCGACGAGGAGCGCGACGGCGAGCAGTTCCGCGACGAAGACGAACGGGACGAGCAGCGCGACGATCAGGGCGAGGCTCCGGGGGCGTCGGATCCGGCCGGCGAGGGCGTCCAGCGCCTTCAGGTGGACGGGCCGCTGGGTGAACAGGTCCTCCTCGCGGTACAGGCCGAGGCCGAACAGGAAGCAGACGCCGGCGACCAACGTCGGCGGCCCGGTGGCGAACAGGAACTGCCCGAGGGTGACGCCCTCGCCGGTGAGATCACGGACGGCGATCGTGAGCGGGGAGACGAACGCGACGGGGCTCGTCGCCGCGAAGATCGCCGGGACGAAGGCGTAGGTCGTCAGGAGGGTGCTGATCGTGACGGAGACGAAGGTGAGCTCCTTGAACGATCGGGCGAACATCGCGCCGAGGAACGTCGTCGCGAGAAAGAGCACCGCCAGCGGAACCACCGCGAGCACCGAGAGCGGCCCCGCCTGGCCGCCGAGTGCCCACAGGCTCGCGACGACCGTGCCGGTGATGGCGAGCGATGCGGCGAAGTACGGTAGCGTCTTCCCGAACACGATCTCCGCCGGGCTGACGGGCGCGACGAGCAGCAGTTCGCCCCGGCGGTTCAGCCGTTCGGAGAGCATCGAGCTGCCGTAGGCCTGGATGACGAAGTTCAGCGGCAGCACGAAGACGAACGCCAGCACGAGCGACCGGAACGGGAACGGCGGCGCGATCTCCGACGGTGAACCCGACGTGCCCTCCGTGCCGAACAGGTCGAAGGCGCCGATGGAGGGTGCGCCGACCGGGCCGCCGTCCCCGCCGCCATCACCGGCCGAGGGTAGGCCGTCGCTGTCGCCGTCGCCATCGCCGCCCGTGCCGTCGTCGCCACCACCGCCGCCACCCCTGCCACCGTCGCCGTCGGTGGCGTCCGGCACGTCGACGGCGCCGCGGTCGACGAACTCGACGGTGACGACGACCGGGAAGGCCGCGGTTTCGTTGGACTCCATCCGCATCCGCCGCTCGTTGTGGGCCTCGACGGCCGCTCGGAAGGCGGCGAGGGCGGCCTGGCTCTTGTCGGTCGGCTCCCCGCCCCGCCGGACGAGGTGGAGGCGCGTGGTCTCGGTTCGGTCCTCGAGGTAGAGGTCGTAGCCCTCGCCGGGCTGGAGCCCGTCGTCGATGACGGCCGGGTCGGGCTCGACGACGGCGAAAGCCGGGTCCTCGGCGACGGGGTCCTGGAACGGGCTGTCGTCGTCGACGCCGACGCGGTAGATGCCGTCCTCGAGGGCGACGCCGCCGACCAGGCCGACGACGCCGACGGCGACGACGAACGCGGCGGCCGCCAGCACCACGGCGACGGCACCTCGGTCGACGCCGCCGACGCCGGTGGTGGTCTCCCAGCGGGCGATCCGGAGGAGCGACCGCGGCCGCATCAGGCCTCCGGCCGGTCCGCCCGCTCGGTCGGCGGTCCCGATTCGGCGAGGTCGAGGAAGAGCCGTTCGAGGCTCGGTTCGACGGTCCTGATGTCCGTGACCTCGCCGCCGCGGTCGGCGGCCGCCGTCTCGACCGCCCGCACGGCCTCCATGTCCTCGACGACGCGCCGGTACCGACCGTTCTCGGCGACCGATTCGGGGACCTCGACGGTCGTGTAGACGTGGTACTCCGTTCGGCCGTACTCGCTGCGGAGGTCCGCGACCGAGCCCTTCGCGACGATGCGGCCGTCGGTCATGATGGCGACGCGGTCACAGACCTCCTCGACGTGGTAGAGGTTGTGCGCCGAGAAGACGACGGTCCGGCCCTCCGCGGCGAGTTCGCGGGTGAACTCGACGACGTAGTTCGTGGTCAGCGGGTCCAGTCCCGACGCCGGCTCGTCGTAGACCACCACGTCCGGGTCGTTCACGAGCGACCGCGCGATGGCGACCTTCCGCGTCATCCCCTTCGACATGTCGCCGATCGGTCGCTCGCGGTGGTCGAGCTCCAGGCGGTCCAGCGCGTCGTGGATGCGCTCGTCGGCGACCTCGCGGGGGACGTCGTACAGGTCGGCGAAAAAGCGGAGGTACGACAGCGGCGACATCTCCTCGTAGAGCGGCGACTTCTCGGGGAGAAAGCCCAGTCGGCGGCGGGTCTCGCGGGCGTCGGCGGGCGCGCCGTCGACCTCGACGGTGCCCGAAGTTGGCTCGACGAGGCCGGCCAGCGTCTTCAGCGTCGTCGTCTTGCCGGCCCCGTTCGGGCCGACGACGCCGAACACCTCGCCCGCGGCGGCGTCGAAGGAGAGGCCGTCGACGGCGACCACGTCGCCGTACTCCTTCCGGAGGTCACGTACGTCGATCACTGTCGGCACGAGGTGCGGGCGGGACTAAAAGCCGGGCCCCGTATCGGGGGCGCGACGGCGAAGGGTGCGTCGCGGTACACTCGCGTCTGGCGGGGCTACTCGGCTCCGGGTGCGACGGTGAAGTCCTGGACGGGATGGAGATCCTCGTCCAGGCCGGCGCCGTCGCAGTCCTCCGTGGGGCAGGCGTAGTGCCACCCGTCCCGCGTCGCGCGTCGCTCCGAGAACTGCTCGCCACACCGCTCGCAGATCAGGGCGTCGTCCGAACAGGTGTCACGGTGGAGTTCGTACTGGAGCTTGCTGGAGAAGGTCCGCTTGCAGTTCCGGCACGTGTGAGTCATGGCTTGAAATCGGACAGCATCCGTTATAGAAGTGCCCCTTCGTTCGTCGACAGCCGAGACCCGGTCGGACGACGGTTCGACGCGTTTCGATGCGCAACTGAAGGTTCGTCCGGGCGCGTCGACACGACCGGCCCAGGGTGACCCGTCGAGATGCCTGGCTTACACCAGGCCAAAGACACTTGTCCGAGGGCGGTGGGCTCCATGTATGGCTCTCGGACTCGACCGCGAGAAGCTCCTGTACGTCGTCGGCCTCCTCCTTGGCGTCGTCGCCGTCGCGTACTTCGGGTTCCAGCTCTTCGACAGGGTCTCGCCGGTGACGACCGCCGCCCTCCTGTTTGCGGGATTCGTCTGCTTTCTCGTCGCGGGCGTCGCCCTCGAGGTCGAGTTGGTGGACATCGTCGCCTACGCGCTGGCCGCCGGCTGCTATCTGGTCTTCGTCGCCTACGTCCTCTCCCGGTTCGACGTCGGTGACGGCGGCACGTTCCTGCTGCTCGCGGTCTCCTCGGGACTGTTCATCGCGCTCGGCTACCTCGCCCAACGGGATCTCCTCGCCATCTCACGCCGGCGGGCGACGCTGGTCGTCGTCGTGGTACTGCTCGCCGGCGTCGCGCTCGTGGGCGTCGACCTCGTCGGTGCCCAACCGTCGACCACGACCGAGATCGAGGACGAGGTCGAGATCCCCGGCGAGCGCGACGAAGTCACTGTCGGGACCGTGACGGTCGAGAACCGCTTCGTCCTGCCGCGAGAGACGGACGTGCCGCAATACTTCGCCTGCGTCTACGGCCCCGAGTTCAGGCCGGCGCCACTGGACTTCGAGCCGAACCGGCGGTCGGGCCTCCTCTGGGGCGGAGAGAACAGACGCTACGACCTCGTCCTCACCGGCCGGCCGTTCTACGACGCCAACGGCACCCTCCGGGAGGGCTTCCAGGGCGCCGAGTCCGTCACCGTCGAGACCGGCACGGACTGTCCGGAGACCGAGCAGGACCCGAAGGTCCTCGTGGTCCAGAACCCGATCCGGCCGTAACAGTGTACGGGGCGGGCGCGTCTCGGTCCCCGACGGCCCGTCCGACCCGGGTCAGGCGTACGTTTCGGGATAGGCGTCCTCGAGCAGCGCCGGCGCGTCGACCAACCGCTCGCGAACGGGCGCGATGACGTCCGCGATGGCGGCGGCGGCCGCGGGCTTGAGGTCCGCCGGATGCAGCTCCCCGGAGACGAAGTCGTCCGCGAGCGCGTCGTACTCCTCGTAAACGAGGTCCCCGCCGTACTCCTCCGGGCGGTCGACGCTGAAGGTGTCGCCGCGCTCGGAGAGCACCGGGAACACGAGGTACCGGAGGTACTCCAGGACGCCGTTGTCCTCCAGCTCGCCCGCCGGGCAGTAGGCGTCCCCGATCTTCTCGGCGACCGCATCGTCGTCGTCGGTGAGGTTGATCTTCGAGGCCGCCTCCGAGGCGGACATCTTGCCGCCGGTGAGCCCCGAGAGCAGCGGCGCGAACACGCACGCCGGTTTGTCGTAGCCCTGTTCGGGGAGCTGCTCGCGGGCGAGCATGTAGATGCCGCGCTGGTCGATGCCGCCGTAGGCGATGTCGGCCTCCAGCGCCGCGACGTCGAGCGACTGCATCAGGGTGTAGACGAGCCCGCCGAGCTTCGGGTTCTCGGACTGCCGGACGACCTCGCTGCCGGCCCGCTGGGCCCTGGAGAGCGTCGTCTCGGCGAGCATCCGGTAGAGGTCCAGGGTGTAGGGCTCCTCGAGCTGGTAGTCCGTCCCGCGGACGAACGTGACGCCCGCGGCGTCGGCGCCCGCGGCCTCGATCATCGCCTCGATGGCCGCCCGGTAGTACGCCGACCGCGCCTCGAGCAGTTCGAAGGGGCTCTTGGCGTCGTCGAGGTGTGCGTGCAGGTCCG
>CAZATR010000010.1:0-33099 GCA_964488035.1 uncultured Natronomonas sp. | reverse complement strand
CCCGCAGCGAGCGAAGCGAGCGAGGAAACCCGACGCAGAAAAAGGTCGGTTCGCATGCGCAGGATTACGGCTGTTTCGGGTGGTCGTGTTCGGAAGGAATGCGCCCCACGTGGCAGCGGAGGTCGGCGCCCGCACGCTTTTTCTCCCGCGCACCCGAAGGGCGGGCGTGTCGTGGCGCTGTCGGGAGTGTGGACGCACCTACGACCGGCCGCCGGGGGCGTGTAGCTGCGGGTCGGCCGCCGTCGAACCGGCCGAGGGCGACCGCGACGACCGGTTCTCCCTCGCGGCGGTCCGCCGGCGGCTGTTGGAACCCGACTCCGCGGACCGGAGTTTGGTCCGCGACGACGGCCGGGTCGCGCTGGCTTTCTGGCTGCTCGTGGGGGTCTCCCTCGTCGCGATCGCCGCGGTGGCAGTCCTGTTACTCGTCTAGGACCGCCTCGACGCCGCGGCTCCGACAGTCCTCGAGGAACGCCGCGGCGTCGGCCTCGATGGCGTCGAAGGTGTCGTAGTGGACCGGAACGACCACGTCGGGGGCGAGCACCGCGGCGAGGTCCGCGGCGGCGTGGCGGTCCATGGTGAACGTCCCGCCGATCGGCGGACAGAACACGTCGACGTCGAGGTGGTCGTGGCCGGCGAGGACGTCGGTGTCGCCGGGCCAGTAGACGGTGGTATCGTCGAGCGTGACGAGGAACCCGCAGCCGAAGCCCTCCGGATGGATCGGCTCGCCGTTCGGGCCGACGTGCGGGCCGTCGGGGTCGTTGTAGGCCGCGGTCGTCCGGACGATGATGTCGTCGACGAGGACGTCGGCGGCGGCGTCGACCCGGCGGACGTCCTGCGGGAGGTCGACCGGGCGCACGACGTCGCGGTCGATGCGGTGGGTATCGACGCCCTCGAAGACCACGAGGGTGGCGTCCTCGTCGGCGACCGAGCGGATGCCGTCGGGATCGTAGTGGTGATCGTGGGTGACGCAGACGACGTGGCCGTCGCGGGCGTCGTACTGGTCGAGGACGCCGTACCGACCGGGGTCGAGGTAGACGACCGTCCCGTCCGCCGCGACCCGGATGGTGGCGTACCCGAGCCACGAGAGTTCCAGCCCGTCGTGGTCGATCATGTGGGAGCCATCGCAGCGGAACCGCTTGAAAGCCCGCGATTTTCAGGGCCGCTAACCGCGCTGGATCATTTATGAACCCGTGGGCGCTATCGGTGGATATGGCGAGCGACGAGGAGATCGAACGCCAGGTCCGGCAGCACGAGCAGGGGCGGGCCGGGCAAACGGGAGACGTCTCCCTCCAGGAATACAGGGAGACGGCCAGCGAGATCCACGACGAACTCGCCCGCCGCATCCAGGACGTCGACGAGACGGCCGCGGCAGAGGAGGACCTGACCGCCGTCGTCGAGAAGCTCGAACGTCTCGAGATCCGCCTCGAGGACCTCGAGGAGCGGCTCTGAGGCGAACGGCCGCCCAAGCCAACCCTCCCATCGACCGGACGCTACCAGCCTGCCTCCTGCAGCGTCCGGGTCAGGCGTCCCCCGGCAGCCGCTCGATCCGTTCGAGCGTGTCGGCGTCCTCGGGATCCTTGTCCGTCCGGACCCCCACGAACCTTGGGAACCGGAGCGCGTACCCCGACTCGTAGGTCGGCGACGTCTGGATCTCCTCGTAGCCGACCTCGAAGACGACGGCCGGTTCGATGTCGACCTCGGTGCCGGACTCCGACCGGACGTGCGGTTCCAGCAGGGCGTGGAGGTCCTCGAGTTCCGCGTCGGTGATGCCGGTCGCCACCTTGCCCACGGGGGCGTAGCCGCCGTCGGTCCGGGCCGACATCTGGAAGGTCCCCAGGAGGTTCGCCCGACGGCCCTCGCCCCACTCGGCGCCGGTGACCACGAGATCCAGGGTCTCCACGTCTGGCTTCCGCTTCAGCCAGTCGCGGCCGCGGGCGCCTGGCGTGTAGGCCGACTCGGGGTTCTTCAGCATGATGCCCTCGTGGCCGGCCGAGAGCGAGGCCGACTCGCGGCGGGCGATCACGTCGGGGTCGTCGGTCACGGCGAGGTCGGTGACGCCCCCGTCCAGCAGGTCGGTCAGGCGGTCGTGTCGTTCCACGAGCGGTGCGTCCAGCAGGTCGGTGCCGTCGGCGTGCAGGCAGTCGAACGCGACGAACTCGACGGCGACGTCCTCGCGGGCGGCGGCGACGTGGTGCTTCCGGCGGAACCGCCGCAGCACCTCCTGAAAGGGGAGCGGGTCGCCGTCGGCGTCGACCGCGACGACCTCGCCGTCCAGGATGGCGGGGCCGCCGACGGCGCGGTCGACGAACTCGACGACCTCCGGCAGCGAGTCGGTCACGTCCTCCAGGTTCCGGGAGAAGACGGTCGTCCGGGCGCCGTCGTGGTGGACCTGGACGCGGGCGCCGTCGAACTTGGTCTCGACGCCGGCAGCGCCCCACGACTCGACGGCGTCGCGGGCGGTTCCGGTCCGTGCGAGCATCGCCTGGACCGGGCGACCGACCTCGAGCCCGATCGCTTCGAGCCCGTCGACGCCTGATTCGCGGGCGGTCCCGGCGACGAGGCCGCAGTCGTTCGAGACCTGGATCGCTCGCTCGACGGCGTCGGTCGGGACCTCGAACGCCTCGGCGACGGCGTCCCTGACGGTGCCCTCGCCGACCCCGATGCGCATCTCGCCGAGCACGAGTCGGGCGAGGTACCGCGCCTCCAGCGGTTCGGCGCGGTTGAACAGCCCGAACAGCGTGTCCAGCTTGGTGCCGGTGCTGCCTTCACCCTCGGCGCCCGCGATGGCTCCGAGTTCGGCGGCGACCTCGGCGACGGTCAACCCGTCGTCCTCCCGACCGCCGAAGGCGGAGAGGCCCCGCTGTCCGCCCAGATCGAGCCGTTCGGCGACGGCACCGATCTCGCCGACGTCGGCGAGCGTCGCCTCGACGTCGGCCGCAGTGACGTTCGGTCCGGCGGCCTTCGCGAGCGCCTCGTGGCACAGCGCGGGCCCGATGTCGAGCTTCGTGGTGTCGTGGGCGGGGACCACGCGACCCTGCACGAATCGGGCCACGGTGGCGAGGTCCTCCCCGGCGGCCTCGAACAGGGCGGCGACGCGGTCGACGGTCTCGAGGTCGGCGGGCTCGGCCTCGATGGCGTCGGCGCGGGCGGCGAAGTCGGCGAACTCCATCGGACACTGGTAGACGTGACCGTCGCATAAACGGTTGTGTCTCGGGTCGAACGGCAACGGTTCCGCCGACGGTGTCGAGCCGACCGCCGCACGTACGTAACTAATATCGGTTACCTTCGTGGGAAATTCCTAAGTGCGTAGCCGGTATCCGTTGTATCATTACCGATGCAACGACGTCAGTTCCTCGCGACGGCGGTGGGCGGAACGGCGACGGTCCTGGCCGGCTGTCCGGGCGACGACGGCGGCAGCACACCGACGATCGCCGACGAGACGCTCACGCTGACGACGACCACGAGCACGTACGACACCGGTCTCCTCGACGAGGTCAACGTCGCCTTCGAGGACGAGTTCGGCGCCGCCGTCGACGCGGTCGCCCAGGGGACCGGCGCGGCCCTGGAGACCGCGAGTAACGGCGACTCCGACGTCGTGTTGGTCCACGCCCGCTCGCTGGAAGACGAGTTCCTCCGGAACGGTCACGGCGTCAACCGCCGGGACCTCATGTTCAACGACTTCGTCGTCCTGGGGCCGGAGGCCGACCCTGCAGGCATCGACGACATGGAGTCGGCGACGGGAGCGTTCCAGGCCATCGCCGAGACGGAGGCCACGTTCGTCTCCCGCGGCGACAACTCCGGAACCCACACCAAGGAACTCGCCATCTGGGAGGCAGCGGGCGTCGAGCCCGGCGGCTCGTGGTACCGGGAGGCCGGCAGCGGGATGGGCGAGGTACTGACCCAGGCCAACGAGACCCCGGCGTACACCCTCTCGGACCGGGGCACGTACCTCTCGCGCCGCTCGGAGCTCGACATCGGCATCCGGGTCCAGGGCCCCATCGAGGGCGGCCCCGAGCTGCTCGCGAACCCCTACGGCATCATCGCGGTCAACCCCGGCCGCCACGAGGGCGTCAACTACGACCTCTCGATGGCGTACATCGGATACCTGACCTCGCCCGCCGGCCAGCGGGTCATCGAGGAGTACACCGTCAACGGCGAACAGCTGTTCTTCCCGCGAGCCCTCTCGGAGGACCCCGACTTCCAGCAGTACGTCCCCGAGGGCTGGTCGCCCCAGGAGGAATAGGCCGGGCGATGACGTCACCAGGTCGAGTACGCCCATGACCGCGTTCGCCACGCTCGCTCCGTTCGCGTCCCCGCTCGCCACGCCCGTCCCACTCGCATCCGTGCTCGGCGACGGCGTGACCCCGATGCTCGTCGAGGTCCCGTTCGACCGACGGTACGTGGTGAGTATCGTCCGGGTGTCGCTGTACGTCAGCCTCACCGCCGTCATACTCAGCACGCTCGTCAGCATCCCCATCGCGATGGCCGTCGGCTACGCCGACTTCCCCGGCAAGGGCGTCGTCGTCGCGCTCATCAACACGGGGATGGGGCTGCCGAGCGTCGTCGTCGGGCTCGTCGTGCTGTTCGCCGTCTCCAACCAGGGCCCGCTCGGCACCTTCGACCTCGTGTTCACCCCGGAGGCGATGATCATGTCCCAGATCGTCCTCGCGACCCCGGTCATCACCGGCGTCAGTCTCGCCGCTGTGACCGGCGTGGAGGACGGCGTGCTCGACGCCGCCTACGCCATGGGCGGGACCCGAATCGACCGCCTCCTCGTGACCGTGAAGGAGGCCCGCTACGGCATCCTCACAGGGGTACTCGCCGGGCTGGGCCGGGCCATCAGCGAGGTCGGTTCCGTCCTCATCGTCGGGGGGAACATCGCCCGCGCCGACGGCACGAGCGTCACGCGCACGCTCACGACGGCCATCCAGCTGGAGGCCCGTCAGGGCCGGTTCGAGCTGGCGCTGGTGCTCGGCGCCGTGTTGCTCGGGCTCGTTTTGCTCATCAACGGAATCCTGCTCCGACTCGGCGGGGGGCGCGTCTGATGCGGTCGGCCCTCGATCACCGCCGCGACGCGGACGGGGACGTCGCCACCGACGGCCTCGCGCTCTCGAACGTCACCCACGGGTTCGGCGACGACCCCGTCCTGGAGGACGTCGCTCTCGGGATCAGGCCGGGAGAGACGCTCGCGGTCATCGGGCCCTCCGGTACCGGCAAGACCACGCTGTTGCGACTGCTGGCGATGTTCCAGCGGCCCGACGACGGCCGGCTCCGCGTCGACGGCACCGACGTCTGGGCGGGTGGCGACCGGGACCGCCTGGCAGCCCGGCGCCGCGTCGGGATGGTGTTTCAGGAAGCGAACCTCTTCGACGCGTCCGTCAGCCGGAACGTCAGCTACGGCGTCCGTGTCCGCCAGGACTGGCCTACGCGGCTCCGGACGTGGCTCGGACAGCGTCTCGGTACCGCGGAACCGGCCGACGTCGCCGACGAACTCGGGGTGGTCGGGCTGGCGGACGCCGGGACGCGGAACACGACCGACCTCTCCGGCGGGGAGGCCCAGCGGGTCGCCTTCGCCCGCGCGCTCGCGTACGACCCGGACTTCCTGCTACTCGACGAGCCGACGTCGGACCTCGACCCGCGGAACACGGCGGTGCTCGAGGACGCGGTCGCCACCGTCCGCGAGCGGGGTCTCGGCGTCGCCGTCGCCACCCACGACATGGACCAGGCCGAACGGATCGCCGACCGCGTCGCCGTCATGCTCGACGGCCGGCTCATCGAGGTCGGCCCGACCGACCGGGTGTTCACCGACCCGGACGACCCCGACGCCCGTCGGTTCATCGAGGGGGAACTGGTCTACTGATGACGGGCCATCGTACCGGCACCTCGACGTGGGCCCGCGAAGACGACACGAAGGAGGACGGACGCCGTGACTGACGCGACGAGCGGTCGCGGTCGCGCGGTGCTCGTCAGCGGCGACGTCGAGTTCGACGCCCGCGACGCGGCGCTGCTGTGCGAGATTCGACGGACCGGCTCCGTCGCCAGGGCCGCCTCGAACCTCGGACGGTCCCGGGCGCGGGCGCTGACTCGGCTCGAGGCCCTGGAGGACGCCTTCGGCGCCGGTGTGGAACGACGCCGCGGCGGCAGCGACGGGGGCGGCAGCCGGCTGTCCGACGACGCCGGGGCGCTGTTGGCCCGGTTCAGCCGCCTGCAGGCCGCCCTCTCGGCCACCGCGACCGTTCCCGAGACCGTCCTCGCGGGGTCGGTCTCCGGCGTCGACGGCGAACTCGCGACCGTCTCGACCTCGATCGGGCCCGTCCGGGGCCGCCACGACGGGGTGTCCGTCGGCGACGACCTCCAGGCCCGGATCGGCGCCGACGCGGTCACGCTGTTGGCCCCCGACGGCGACCCGGTGCCGGACGAAACGAGCGCCCGCAACCGGTTCGATGGCGCCGTCCGGCGCGTCGACCGCGGCGAGACCGTCGCGACCGCCGGGATCGACGTCGACGGAACGGAGTTCCGGGCACTGGTCACGACGGACAGCGCCGACCGGCTCGCGCTGGCCCCGGACCGGCCGGTCGTGGTGACCTGGAAGGCCACAGCGACCCGGCTCGTGCCGGCGCCTGAGGCGTCGAACGGAGTCAGCCACGACTCCTGACGTCGGATCTACTGTTGCCATCGGTCGAAAAGAGCGGCGGTCGCTACGAGCGGTTACAGGAGTTCGTCGAACGCCTTGTGGCCCTCGATGGTGACGCCCTCGCCGGTGATCTCGGCCAGGTAGACGCCGTTGCCGGAGCCCGTGTCGCGCTCGACGGCGGCCTTCACGCCGGCGGCGGCGACCCGCTTTGCGTCCTCGTTCGACATGTCGTCCTCGTACTCGCCCTCGAGGGTGCCGTAGGCGACGGTGAGGCCGGAGCCGGTCACCGTGTAGTCGTCCTTCATGACGCTGCCGGTCGGGTCGATGGAGTAGACGTGGTGGCCGTCGTCGTCGACGCCGCCGAGGATGGGGTTGATGCGGAAGAACGGACCGCCGCGGGCGAAGTTACCCGCGAGCGTCGCCAGCGCCTCGACGGAGATGTCCTCGCCGCGGCGGGCCTCGTAGAGGTTGATTTCGGCCCGGAGCGACCGGATGAACGACTGGGCGCCGCCGACGGAGCCGACGAGCGTCAGGGCGGCGGTGGGGTGGATCTGCTCGACCTTCTGGACGTCCTTGTTCGAGACGAAGCGGCCGCCCAGCGAGGCCCGCATGTCCGTCGCGATGACGACGCCGTCGGCGGTGGTGATGCCGATGGTGGTCGTGCCGGTCTCGGTGACGTTCTCGAGGTCCTCGGGCGAGAGGTCGTTGGACGGGACGTCGCCGAGTTCGGGCTCGTACGGAGAGAGCGTGTGGTCCTGTCCGGTCCGCGGCAGGGAGGAGTCTGGCTGTCGCATTGCCCGGTCGTAGCAACCGACCGCTGATAAAACCTTCCGGTCAGGTCGCGGCGGCGCGCTCGTAGGCGTCGCCGAGACGGTCGACGACACGGCCGATGGGGATCCGGAGCCCGATCCGGTCCAGGCCGAGCGCCAGCGGCAACAGGGCGATCCCGACGACGAGGCTAAGCTGGTACAGGGCGAACACGGACGCCCGATACAGGCTGGATAGCATGTACGCCGTGGCCATCCCGCTCGTGTACATAAGCCTTCCCCACGTTTCGAGTCGTCGTATTATAAATGATCAAAGTTCACGGCGGCGCCGTATTCGGGTTTTGGAATCACGGCGGTTCGTGTCGTCGAAACGATACGCTCGTCGAATTCGCGGGATAGCAGGAGTATGCGGTCGAGGGTATCCCGATAAGTTATGCCGATGATGACGGTGACGTGCGCACGCCGACCTGCCGGTCGGGAGCCGAAAACAATACAGGTATCCGTGGGCCGTCGTAGGGGTGGAACATGAGCAACTACCTCGTCGCGATGGAAGCCGCGTGGCTCGTTCGTGACGTCGAGGCGATCGACGACGCCATCGGCGTCGCGGTCAGCGAGGCGGGCAAGCGACTCAACGACGCCGACATGGACTACGTCGAGGTCGAGGTCGGCGCGACGCCCTGTCCGGCCTGCGGCGAGGCCTTCGACTCGGCGTTCATCGCGGCCGACACCGCACTCGTCGGCCTGCTCCTCGAGATGGAGGTGTTCAACGCCGACAGCACCCAGCACGCCACCCGCATCGCGAAAAGCGAAGTCGGCGGCGCGCTCCGGGACGTCCCGCTGAAGGTCATCGAGACCGCCGAGACCGAATCCGACGGCGAGGACGGCTAGGACACGTGGGCGGCGACGTCCGCCTCGGTGATGATCCCGACGAGGCGGCCGTCCTCGACGACCATCACGGCGTCCTGGTGGTTGAGGTGTGCGTTCAGTTCGTCGAGCGTCGCGTCGGGCTCGACCGTCGTGATCGCCTCCCGCATCGCCTCGGCGACGGGTAACTCGCCGGCGTCGTCGGCCTCGAGCTGGCGGATGTCCGAGTTCGAGATGATGCCCTGCGGCCGCCCGTCGCGGACGACCGGAAGCTGGGAGTAGCTCTCCTTGACCATCACGTCGATGGCCTCCCGGACGCTGTCGTTCGGGGCGACCGAGACCACGCCCTCGTGCATGATGTCGTCGGCGTGCATCACCGCGCTCTCGGCCTGGTCCAGGGCGGTGACGATCCGGCGGAGCGTCGACAGCCGCGGGTCGACGTCGCCGCCCTCGATGCGGGCGATCAACGGCTGGGAGACGTCGGCCCGTTCGGCCAGTTCGCTCTGGGTGAGATCGAGCTCCGTCCGCCGTTCGTTGAGGTCCGCGGGCGTCGGCAGGTCCATTCCCATACTCCACAATAACCCGGAGTAATACAAAAGCGTTCTCCCTAGCGTTGAAGTGGGATACCGGAACCAGACGCCCCGTGACGTAGCCACGACGGTCGGTCCCCAGGGCGGGAGCGCGGGGCAGGGCCGGCAACCGCCGGGCACGAGCGTGCCCACGCCCCGCCTGCTCGCCACCTACAGCTCGAGGCCGCGAATCGAGACCGCGTCACCCTCCGCGACGTGGCCGATGACTCTCGCGTCGTCCAGCGCGCCGACGACGTCGGCCGCGTCGGCCTCCGGGACGGCGGCGACGAAGCCGGTGCCCATGTTGAACGTCCGGTGCATCTCCGCGTCGGTCACGTCGCCGGCCACCTGGACGAACTCGAAGACGGACTGTGACTCGAACGGGTCCTCGACCACGTACCGGAACTCGCCCATCCGCGAGAGGTTCGTCCAGCCGCCACCAGTGACGTGAGCGGCGGCGTGGGTCTCGACGGCGTGTAACGGGTCCAGCACCTCGCGGTAGATCCGGGTCGGTTCGAGCAGCACCTCGCCGACCGTCCGCTCCTCGTCGTAGGGGAACGGGTCCGTGTAGTCGTGCTCGCGGGTCGCCGCCTCCCGGGCGAGCGTGAGGCCGTTCGAGTGGATCCCCGAGGACGGCAGCCCCACCAGGACGTCGCCCGCCCGGGCGGCGCCGTCGAACAGCTCCGCCTCGGTCGCCAGCCCGGCGCAGGCGCCCGCCAGGTCCAGCCCGCGGATGACCTCCGGCATCACCGCCGTCTCGCCCCCGACGAGTGCGACCTGCGCCCGCTCGGCGCCGGCCGCGAGGCCGTCACCCACGGCCTCGGCCGTCGCGTCGTCGGGCGCCTCGACAGCGAGGTAGTCGACGAACGCCACGGGCGTGACGCCGGCCGCGATGAGGTCGTTGGCGTTCATCGCGATGCAGTCGATGCCGATGGTCGAGTAGTCGTCCAGGGCCTCCGCGACGAGGAGCTTCGTCCCGACCCCGTCGGTCGCCAGTGCGAGGTAGCGGTCGCCGACGTCGATCAGGCCCGCGTAGTCGCCCTCGAACTCGCCGACGGCGTCGACGAGCGCAGCCGTCGCCGCCTCGCTGGCCTCGATGTCGACCCCGGTGTCGGCGTAGGTGAGTCCCTCGGCCTCGTCGCCGTCCTCGGACATACCTCACCCGGCGTTCGACCGGAGCAAAAGCGCGTCGGTTCCACGGGGAGCCTGGCGGCTCTCCGACCCGAGCGTCAGACGCTCGGGAAGCCGATGAACAGGAGGGCCGCGACCGCCAGCCCGACGGTCCCGACGAAGGTTCCGACGAACACGGGGAGGTTCCAGTCCTTGACCTTCCGGCCGTCGAGCGGGCCGAACGGGATCATGTTGAACGCCGCGAGCACGGTGTTGATGAACACGCCGAAGGCGCCGACGCTCCCGAGGAAGCCCTCGAGGAGGAGCAACGGGAGGAAGACGGCGGCGAGGGCGACGTTCGTGAGCGGCCCGGCGATGGCGACGAGACCGTTCTGCCGTTCGGTGATCCGGCCGCGGTGGTACACCGCCCCGGGGGCGGCGAACAGGAAGTTCGCCAGGGCGGCGCCGATACAGAGCGCGAGCATCCCGTAGTCGGCACGGAAGGCGGCGACCTGGCCGAACCGGACGGCGACGACCTTGTGGGCGAGCTCGTGTAGCAGGAACCCGACGCCGACGGTCAGCAGACTCAGCAACAGCACCTGGACGAACGACGGCGAGGTCAGCGCGTCGAAAAGCGCCGGCGAGATCGGCGGGTCCAGGATGAAGATGGCGAAGGCGACCCCGAGGGCGACCCAGGCGACGCCGAGGTCGCGGAGTTCGTCGGGGTAAAAACGGATGCCCCCGAGTCGGATGGCGCTCACCGGACCGCCTCCAGGATTAGGTCGATGCTGTTCTCGGCGCCGGCGAGCATGAGACGGGCGACGCCGCTTGCGCCCTCGACGCCGGAGCCAGCGAAGAGGTACGGCAGGAGGACGGTTGCGAACAGGACGCTACCGATGAAGCTGCCGACGTTGGTGAGTGCGACGATCATGATGAGTCTGAACAGCGGGACCCCCCGCAGGTCGTTCCAGAGCTCCCGGATCGGCGCCTCCTCGTCGGAGATGATGTCGTTCAGCGTCGAGATGTCGCCGACGTTGACGTCGAGGTACCGGAGCTCGACGTACCCGGCGAACCAGCCCGGCGCGAGCAACGGGTTGACGCTCGTGAGCCAGGCGACGCCGCCGCCGACGCCGGCCGAGGACCAGTGGGCGCCGGCGAGCTTCGCGAGGGCGAACGCGATGATGCCGTTGACGAGGAACCACGCGGCGAACAGTTCGAAGAGGAGCCGGCTGGAGGTGCCCTCCACACCGGTGTACGTCGCGATGGCGAGCAGGAGGAAGAAGACGAGAAAGCCGAGGGTGAACAGGTAGCCGAAGAGCTTGTAGACGGAGAACCGGCGGCCAGAGGCGCGGCCGGTGAGGTCGGCCATCGACGGAAGGGACTCCGGACGGTCGAGGTAGGCCTCGATCCCCTCGCGGTGGCCGGCGCCGACGACGGCGACGACCCGGTGGCCCTGCTCGCGGAGCGCGACGAGCTGGTGGGCGATGTAGGCGTCCCGCTCGTCGATGAGCGCCTCCGCACCACCGGGCGAGAACCGGCGGAACTCCTCCATCATTGCGCCGACGACGTCGGTGTCGGTCATGCGTTCGATGTCGAACTCGTCGATCGCCTCGTCGTCGGGCGCCGCTTGCGCGAGCGCGAACGCGAGCAGGAACCCGAGGAACGCCCCGAGCCCGGCCGTGATGACGAGGGTGTCGACGACGGTGACGAGGATGCCGGGAGCGACACCGGCCGGGACGACGAACGGGCCGGCGACGGCGTTCGCCGCGACGGCGACCATTAACGAGACCCCCAGGCCGACACCGAGCCCGACCTCGCGAGGGTCGCCGAGACCGACGGCGAGGCTGGCGACGAGCTTGAGTTTCTCCAGCGCGGAGAGCCGCGCCCAGAACCGCTGGATCGTCACCTGGATGTCGCGGTCGACCAGGGCGACATCGATGCCCTCGTCCTCCGCGGTGTCGACGGCGGCCTTCATGTCGGCGCCCGGCTCGATGTCGAAGCGATCTCCGAGCCGCGTCTGGACGTACGACAGCATCCAGTAGGCCAAAAACTGGAAGACGGTGTTGCCGCGGAGGAGGTCGCTGGCGTCGAGGTCCTCGGGCGTCTCGCCCTTGAGCTGGCGGTACCGGCCCTCGTCGAGTTCGACGGCGACGACGTCCGGCCGGTCGTCCTCGATGACGTCCTCGACCTCCCGGACGCTCGCCTCGGAGACGTGCGCCGTGCCGACGACCCGGACGGAGCCAGCCTCGACGCTCTCGCTCATTGTCGGGTCCTGTCGGGCGAGGGGTTTACGTGTATCGGGACGCGGCGACGGCGTCGTGCGGTCCTGACGGGGCGGGCCCGGAGGACCGTCGGTAGTCCCCGTGAGGGGGACGGTCGTCGTCGATCGGCCACCGATCGCCGCCCGGCGAACTTCCCGGAACCGAAGGGACCTTCCTCCGGCCGGGTGTGGGCCCAGGTATGCCAACGCTCGCGTCGTCCCGGACGGAGATGACCGAGATGCTACTGCCGAACGAGACGAACGCCCTCGGCCGGGCGCTCGGCGGGGCCGTCCTCCACTGGATGGACATCTGCGGCGCCATCGCTAGCATGCGCTTTGCCGGCCGGCAGTGCGTGACGGCCTTCGATGGACAACGTGGACTTCGTCAGCCCGATCGACATCGGGGAGGTCGCCGTCGTCGAGGGGTACGTGTTCTCGACCGGCCGGACGAGCGTCGACGTGAAGGTCGAGGTCCACGCCGAGGACCCGAAGGTCGGCGAGCGACGGCTCACGACCTCCTCCTTCTTCACGTTCGTCGCGCTCGACGACGCCGGACACCCGACTGAGGTCCCGGAGCTCGAGTGTCCGACGGACGCCGAGGCGGCCCTCCGGGACGAGGCCGTCGAGGAGCGTCGGGAACAGCTCCGACAGGTCGCCGACCGGCTCGAGGACCACTGACCGGTCGGGACCCCCGTCCGGCCGACGGGTCGAACCGACAGGCGGCCGGCCCGTCCTCGATCACTCGAAGTCCGGCAGGTCGTCGGGCGCCTCGTACTCGGTCTCCCAGTCGACGTAGTCGGCCTTCAGCGTGCGGCTGACGGTGTCGCCGAGTTCCGCCATCGCGGCGTTGATACCGGAGACGGTCTCCCAGGAGGTCAGGTCCGCGTGCAGGTCCCGCTCCTGCCAGTCCTCCGGGAGACCCGGGGCGTGGTAGCCTACGCGGTCGGCGAAGGCGTCCCAGAAGAAGTCGAACCGCTGGAACATCCCGAGGTCGAGCATTATCTCGAACGCCGTCTCGTCGAGGGCCGTCTCGTCGGCCCACGCGTAGAACGCCTGTTCCCAGGCGCCATCGTGGAGCAGCGTCTCGATCTCGTCGCGCTTGTAGTCGGTGTCCCCGACGACCTCGGCGTCCTCGTACTCGTTCGGATCCGTCTCCTCCAGCGCCGGCGGGTCGGGCGGGGCCACGTCCAGGGGCATACCGACCGTTCGGTCACGGGAGGAATAACCGTGTCGTCCGGCAGGGCGGTCGCGCGTGGATCCGAACGTGTCGTCCGGCAGGGCGGTCGCGCGTGGATCCGAATCGGGGCGTGTCACCCGGGACCGCCGAGCGGTTGATTACCGTGGCGGCCGTGGACCGGAGTATGGGTGCCGAAATCGTGCCGCCGGACCGCCGACAGTGCCAGCGGTGCGGTCGGACGGACGTCTGGGACGCCGAGGCCGAGAACTGGGTGATCGCCGTCGAGGACGGCGAGCGGCAGGTCGGGGACAAGCACTGCATCCACGAGTGGGACATCAACGGCGCGTACAACCCGGTCGCGGGCAAGCCCGCCGTGGACGAGGGGTGACGGCGGTGCCGACGACGTACGTGACCGCACCTCCGGCGGCGGCCGAGGACATCGCTACCGCGCTCGTCGAGGAGCGGTTGGCGGCCTGCGTCAACCGGCTGGACTGTCGCTCGACCTACCGGTGGGACGGGGCGGTCGTCGAGGACGAAGCGGAGGTCGTGCTCCTCGCGAAGACCACCGCGGACCGCTACGGCGAGCTGCGCGAGCGCGTGCTGGAGCTCCACCCGCACGACGTGCCCTGTATCGAACGGTTCGACGAGACCGACGTCTTCGAGCCGTACGCCGAGTGGGTCGCCGAGAGCGTCGAGTAGCCCGGTCCGTTGGGCCAACGCATGGGCGACCGCCGAGACGTGGGGTCCGGTCGGGTCAGAGCCCGAGCGTCGGCAACAGCGTCTGCTGGAAGACGCCCAGGATGTCGAGCAGCGCCACGAGGAACGAGCCGACGACGATGGCGGCCGCCGGCGGGTCCACGTGGGTGTCGGCGTGGGCGTACAGCACCCGCTGGGCGAGTTCGCCGACCAGCGCCGTGACCACGCCGAAGCCGGCGCCGACGAGCAGCGCGACGAGGAGGCCGACCTCCGCCGCCACGGCCTCCGGGGTGGTCGCGCCGCCGGCGAGGCCGACGACGGCCAGCGAGGACACCAGCGCCATGTGGTGGGTGACGGGGAACCGCTCGACGCCGACACAGAGGAACAAAAGCGTCGCGGCCGCGATGCCGAACGCGAGGAACGGGCTCCCGGTCCGGTAGGTGACGAACGCGCCGAACACGCCGACGATGGCGCCAAGCGCCGCGACCTGCCCCCACTCGTACTGGTGGGGGAGCCACGGCTCGACGGCGAACCGGCGCTCGCCGCCGGTCGTGCCCTCGGGGTCGACGCCCGAGCGGGCCGGGGTGCCGCCGTCGGCTCGGGGCGAGCGACGAACCCGCTTCGCGTACGGCGACATGTCGAGGATGCCGTCGCCGCGGATCGTCCCGACGAGCGGGTAGCCGAGGACGACCCGCGCGAGGAGCCCGGAGGCGACGACGCTGAACGCGATGGGGTCCCACGGGAGGCCGAGTCCGACGGAGGCGTGAGTGATGCCGACGCCGAAGACGCCGAAGACGCCGCCGACGGCCAGCACGTCGAGACGTGGGCCGAGCGCGTACGTGATGTGCTTGGCCTCGTGGTACTGGAAGTCGGTGTCCAGGTAGCCCTGACGGGCGGCGAACGCCGCGGCGGCCGCGCCGCCGGCGAAGGCGACGTGCGGTCCGAACAGCGGTCCGAGTCCGACGCTCGCGGTCAAACCGGTCGAGCCGAGCGCCGTCAGGTCGACGCTGGGCTCCGGGGCGGTCTCCCCGGCGATGTTGATGGCCTCGCCGACGACGATGACCACGCCGGCGAGCGAGAACGCCTCCAGCGCGCCGACGGCGGCGCCGAACGCCCCGCCGGCGAACGCGACGACCAGAAGACCGAGGAGGTCAACCACAACGACCACCCGGCCGTGAGCCTGGCATGGTTGGTAGCGGGTGCCGCCGCAACCCAGATAGCGTTGGCGGTTCCCGCCGAATTCTCCCCTCCTCGAACCCCCACCGCTGGATGCCGGTGGCGGTTCCGCCGCGACCCGGCGGGCCTCCCGTCGGTCGCCGACACCGGGAGGTTCTTGCCCCGGCGCCGAGACCACCTGGCCATGCATCCACGAGCGGAGGAGTTCAAGCGTCGCGCCGCCGAGGCCCACGGCTTCGATGTCGAGGTCCACGAGTTCCCGGAGGGGACGAAGACCGCCGCCGACGCCGCGGCCGCAATCGGTTGTGACGTCGCCCAGATCGCGAGCGGCATCGTGCTGTCGGCGGGCGACGGGCTGGTGGTCGTCGTCACCAGCGGCGCCAACCGAGTGGACGAGGCTCGCGTCGCCGACCTCCTGGACGTCGACCCGGCGTCGGTCTCGATGGGCGACGCCGACGGGATCAAGGCGACGCTCGGGTGGGCTATCGGCGGCGTCCCGCCGTTCTGCCACGACGCGGACGTCCCCGTCCTCATGGACGAGACCCTGACCGACCACGAGGAGGTGTGGGCGGCCGCGGGGACGCCGGAGGCGGTGTTCCCCATCGCGCCGGCCCGGCTGCGGGAGCTGTCCGGTGCGACGGTCGCCGACGTGGCCGAGTGACTCGCCCCGGCGATGGAGTCCCCTGGTCGCCGGCGATGGCGCCCCGTGATGGGGCCGGTGGTGCGTCGGGACGGCACTGACGGCGGGGGTTTCCCGTCGGTCGCTACCCCCAGTATGAGCGACGGTGCAACGACCGAGGCGGCCACCCGGGTGGTCCTCAGTTACGACCCGGCGGCCATCGACGACATCTCCCGATACCGGGTGGAGGACGAACCCTCGAAGGAATCCTCCGAAGCGTACATCCGGTGGACGTTCCGCTCCGGGTCGAACGGCTCGAGGTCGGCACCCGGCTCGTCGACGACACGGCAGTCGAGGTCCGGCGGCGGGCGTGAACGGGCGGCGACCCCGCAGTTATCGGACCGAGTCGGTTTCGTTCATCGGTACCGCGTCACAATAACACACATCTCCCTCGCCCGACAGCTGTCGGTATGGCGGACGCGTTCGGCCGGATGGTGCGGGACTACTGGCGCGACGAGTACGACGGCAGCGGCCGCTACCGGAGCCACACCGGCGACGTGCGGGACGGCCACCCGGAGTGGTACTTCGGGCAGTCGTTCGATGGGCCGACCGTCACGGCGCTGGACCGGGTGCGGGCCATCGGCGGCACCGTCCACGACGCCGGGTGCGGGGCGGGGAGCCACGCACTCGCGTTGCAGGACGACGGGCTCGACGTGATCGCGACCGACGTGAGCCCCGGGGTACTCGGGGTGGCCCGCGACCGTGGCGTCGACCGCGTCGCACGGGGTGACCTCCGGAGACCGGCCGTCGAGGCCGATTGCGTCTTCCTCGCCGGGACGCAGCTCGGGCTCGGCGGAACCGTTGGGGCGTTTCGGGCGACGCTCGAGTCACTGGCCGATGTGACGCCGCCGGACGCCCGCGTCGTCGGCGACTTCAAGGACCCCGTCGACGTTGCCGGCGATCACGTCGCCGGACGGGCCGAACTCCACTCGTTCGACCGGGACGCCGGCGTCGCACGGCGACGGTTCCGGACCGAGTACCGGGACCTGGTCGGGTCGTGGCTGTCGCTGCTGTGTCTCACCCCGTCGGCGGCCCGCGACGCGGTGGCACCGACGCCGTGGTCGGTCACCGAGGTGCTCCGCGGCGACGGGGCGCGGTATTTCCTGGTGTTGGACCGGGAACGGGCGAGGACGGCCGGGGACAGGATTAAAACCGTATGACGCCGTAGCTCGGGGTGGAGCCCTCGGGCTCCGTAGTGTCACAGAGGGGGTTCTTCCCCCATCTGTTCGGAACCTCCGGCAGCGGCGCGTCCAGGTCAGCGTGGGACTCCCGCCCGTCGAGCGACGCCGTCGGTAGCGTCCGGACCAGGCGGTCGCACGCCGGCTCGATGTCCGCCGGAATCGTGCGCTCTCCGTCGTCGCCACCGGAGTACGAATCGAGGCCGAGGTCCGGACGTCGCGTCAGGCGTGGGCCTCGATCGTCCGGACGATGTTCCCCTCGTCCTGAACGCCGACCATCCGCTCGGCGGGGTCGCCGTCGACGAACAGCGTCAGGGTCGGGACGCCCCGGACCTGGTACCGCTGGGCGAGCCCCCCGTGGGCGTCGATGTCGACCTTCGCGACGGCGGCCTGCGTGTCGGCGGCGACCGACTCCACGGTCGGCTCCAACATCTCGCAGGGGCCACACCAGTCGGCGTAGAAGTCGACGAGGACGAGACGATGCGTCGAGATGAGTTCCGTGAAGTGGTCCCCGTCCTCGACGTGAACCGGCGCCTCCGGCGTGTCCCCCGCCTCCGGCGGTCCGGCCTCGTTCAGGAGTTGCTCCTTCTTCCGGGCCCGGATGTCCTCGATGTCGTCGGCGTCGCTCATACCGGCCGGTAGTGGACTCTCGACGATAATTCCTTTGGCCCCCTGCACGACCCGCACAGGACGTCTCGCCGTAACGGACGACGGTCCGGGGAACCCCGTCGCCCGGTGCCGGAACTGTCAGAGGCACCCCGGCAGGGATTGCTTCACGTCGTAGATACTTTAATTCATCCCTCCAGTCTGGCACAGAACCCGACGCCCGTGTAGTGTCAATCAAAACAGGAGAAGGTGTCGTAATTGTTGTCTCGAGAACGGGAAGTGTGTCGATCGCACTCGTAGCCACGCCGGCCGATCCGGGGTCGGCCGGTCGGCGCGGGTCGGCCGTGGAGCCGAACCCTCGGGTTTCGGCGGGCGTGCGGCATCCAGCCCCGGAACGGATACCGAAAACAGTTAAGGGGAGTCCACTCCACCGGCCCCCATGGAGTCACAATCCGCCCCGCAGGAGATCACGTCGCTCGTGGGTCGCGAGGTCTACTCGAACAACGGCGTGTTCGTCGGCGAAGTCGAGGACCTCCGGCTGGACATGGATTCCGAGCGCGTGACCGGCCTCGCCCTCGGCGAGATCAACCGCGACCTCTTCGAATCCCGCGTCGACGGCTCCCAGGGCGTCCTCATCCCCTACCGCTGGGTCCGCGCGGTCGGCGACGTCGTGCTCGTCAACGACGCGATCGAACAGCTGCGCGACGACGGCGACGAGGCCGCCGTCTGACTACCGTTCTCCCACGGGCGTCCAGACCCGGTCGCGGTCCCCGACGTACCTGCTCCGGGGCCGAATCATCCGATTGTCGCCGAGTTGCTCCAGCGCGTGTGCCGTCCAGCCGCCGGCCCGCGCCACGCCGAACGTCGCCGAGAACAGCTCCCGGGGCACGCCGACGCCGTACAGCAGGGTGGCCGTGTAGAACTCGACGTTGGTGTTGAGATCGAGATCCGGCTTGTACTCCGCCAGCAGGTCGACGGCGGTGGACTCGACCGCCTCGACGGTCTCGAGGAACGCCGTTCCGTCCTCGTCCTCCCGGTAGAACCGTTCCGCCGCAGCCGACAGCACCGCCGCCCGGGGGTCGCGGGCGCTGTAGACACGGTGGCCGAACCCCATCAGACGCTCGTCGGCCTCGAGTCGGTCCCGGAGCCACCCCTCGACGTCGCCGGCGTCGTGGATCTCGAGGAGCATCTCCAGCACGGGCCCGGGCGCGCCGCCGTGGAGCGGCCCCTTCAACGCGCCGACCGCGCCGGTGACGGCGGAGATCACGTCCGACTCCGTCGAGACGATGGTGCGAGCCGTGAACGTCGAGGCGTTGAACCCGTGGTCGATGACGGTGTTGAGGTAGGTTTCGAGGCCGCGGACGGCGGGCGCGTCCGGCTCCTCGCCGGTGAGCATGTAGAGGAAGTTCGCGGCGTGCCGCAGGTCCTCGCGCGGTTCGACGAACCGCTCGCCCGTGGCGTACCGGTGGTAGGCCGCGACGATGGTCGGGAGGACGGCGACGGCGCGTTCGGCCATCGCCCGGTCGTCCCCGCCGCCACGGAGGTCGGCCGCCGCCGCGCCCATCCGGAGGGCGTCCATCGCGCCGCGGTCGGTTTCGGCGGCCCGGCGAACGACCTCGAGGACCGTTTCGTCGACGGCGCGCCGTGCGGCGAGGCGCGCGCGGAACGCCTCGAGGTCGTCGGCGTCCGGGAGCCGGTCCTCGTACAGCAGGTACAGGGTCTCCTCGTAGGTCGCGTTGCCCGCCAGTTCCGCGAGGGGGTAGCCGCCGATGACGAGTTCGCCGGCCTCGCCGTCGATGTACGACAGCCGGGTCTCGCCGGCGACCACGCCCTCGAGCCCGGGATAGTAATCGGAGTCGTCCGACATGGCGACCGGTTCGCGGGCCGGGAGCTTAAAGTCAGGAGCCGTTGGAGCCGTCGCCGCTCTCGACGCCCATCGCCTCGAACAGCTTCGACCGGACGGCTTCCTCGGTCAGCTCGAGGAGCGTGTCGCGGTTGTCGCCGGAGATCTCCAGCCCGGTGAAGATGCCGAGCGGGATCTCCGCGGAGGCGTCCGTCGAGTGGCCGACGACCTCGCCGACGTCGTCGAAGGCGTCCTGGAGCACCTTCCCGATGTTCATCCGGATGTCCTTCGACCGGGCGGCGAGGTAGATGGTGTCGTCGGCGATGGCGAACACCGCCGAGGTGGTGATGCCCTCGAGGTTGAGGAGGTGCTGGGCGGCCTGCGAGAGCGCGTCGCGGTCGCGGATGAACCCCGCGTTGGAGACGAGGTGCGAGCCCTTCACCTCGCGGTTGCGGATGGCCTCGGCGAGGACGTCCAGCGTCTCGGGGCTCATCGACGGCGACTCGACCTGCTCGAGGGTGTCGTGGTTGGCGAACGGGTAGAGGTACGCCGCCGCGGTCAGGTCGGCGGGTGTGGTGTCGCGCTTGAAGTCCAGCGTCTCGGCGCGGATCCCGTACAGCAGCGCGGTCGCGACCTCCTCGGGGAGGCTGAGGTCGAACTCCTGGACGTACTTCGTGAGGATGGTCGACGTCGAGGAGACGTTCGGCCGGACGTCCTGGAAGGTGGCGTCGTAATCGACCTCGGGTTCGAAGTGGTCGATGAAGACGTCGACGGACTTCTCGACGACAGGTTCGGAGGCCTTCGCGCAGTCGACCAGTGCGAGCGTGTCGTAGGACTCCAGGTCGGCGTCGTCGAGCGACGTCAGTTCGATGCCGAGGAGGTTGACGAACGCCCGGTTCTCCTGGTGGCCGATCTCGCCCTCGTAGAGGATGTCGGCCTCGACGTCGCGGGCCTCGGCGATGGCCTTGAGCGCGACGGCGGAGGCGATCGAGTCGGGGCCCGGCGACCGGTGGGCGAGGATGGCCAGCGTCTCGCCGCCGTCGATGACCTCGGCGAGTCTGGCCGCGCGGTACTCGAGTTCGCCCTGCTCGAGCGCCCGCAGCGCCGAGTCCGCGATGACCACCGAGGGGTTGATCACGACGTCGGCACCGCCCTCGCGGAGTTCGTCGGCGGTCACGGGGTCGGACGCCCGCGCGATGATGAACTTGTCCTCGGCGTTCTCGCGGATGTTCTGGACGGCGACCCGGTTGGCCTCGACGTCCGAGGAGAGGATGAGGACGACGTCTCGGTCGGCGACCGCCTCGACGGTCGCCTGCTCCCGGATGTCGGCCGTCCTGGCGTCCAGGTCCTGGTCGCGGAGCGCCTCGACGCGGTCCTCGTCGCGGTCCAGGATGAGGACGTCCTTGCCGGCCCCCACGAGTTCGTCCGCGACGGCGTGGCCGACGCTGCCACACCCGAGGATGGCGTAGGTGGACATCGACGCCATCGAGACGGAGCTGTTCATGATAGCGGCTCCGAGGGCCGGGACGTACTTAATTGGCCCGTACTCTTCGAACCGTGGGACGGCGTCACGGTGTTTCGGGCTAACGCAACCTATTTGGGGCGACCCCGGCAACGTGGAGTCGCTGGGCCGATAGCTCAGTCAGGGAGAGCGACGGCCTCTTAAGCCGTCGGTCGGGGGTTCAAATCCCCCTCGGCCCGCTTTTCGAGGAACTACTCGCCGAGGAGCGTGAGCGATGGCGAACGCTCCTCGGCATCTCGTGACGAGGGAAGCGGCACTGGGGATTTGAACCCTGGAAGTCACAGCCTGCGCAGCCGAGCGCAGCGAGGCGAGCAGGAATGTCTTCCAACGGTTAAAATCCCCCTCGGCCCGTCAATCGGTCGAAAAACGAAGAAAGAGACCGCGACGACCTCAGTTCTCCGGGCTGTAGTTCGGCGCCTCGTCGGTGATGACGACGTCGTGGGCGTGGCTCTCGGTCTGGCCGGCCGAGGAGACGCGGACGAACTCGGAGCGCTCCTTGAACTCGGGGATGGTCTCGGCGCCGACGTAGCCCATGCCGGACTGCATGCCGCCGACGAGCTGGTGGAGTTCGGAGGCGAGCGATCCCTTGTAGGGTTTGGCGGCCTCGACGCCTTCGGGGACGAACTCCTCGCCCTCGTCGTCGTCCTTGAGGTAGCGGTCGCCGCCGCCGTCGTTCATCGCGCCGACCGAGCCCATGCCGCGGTACTGCTTGTAGCGCTTGCCGTTCATGGTGATGACGCGGCCGGGGGCCTCGTCGGTGCCGGCGAAGTAGGAGCCGAGCATCACGGCGTCGGCCCCGGCGGCGATGGCCTTGATCGCGTCACCGGAGTACCGGATGCCCCCGTCGGCGATGACGGGGACGTCGTGCGTCTGGGCGACGTCTGCGACCTCGGCGACGGCGGTGATCTGTGGCATGCCGGAGCCGGAGACGACCCGCGTGGTGCAGATGGAGCCGGGCCCGATGCCGACCTTGATGCCGTCGGCGAAGTCGACGATGGCCTCGGCGGCCTCGCACGTCCCGACGTTGCCGACGACGACGTCGGCATCGACCGCCGACCGGATCTCGCGGGCGGAGTCGATGACGTCGAGGTTGTGGGCGTGGGCGCAGTCGATGAACAGGACGTCCGCGCCGGCCTCGTCGGCGGCGAGGGCGCGCTCGGTCTCGAAGGGCCCGACGGCCGCGCCGGCGATGAGGGCGCCGTCGTCGTCGCGGGCAGCCTCGTCGTACTCCCGGCGCGCGAGGACGCCGGCCATCGTGACGAGGCCGTTGAGGCGGTCCTCGTCGTCGACGACGGGGACGCGCTCGATCTTGTGTTCGTACATCAGCTCCATGGCCTCGCGGGCGGTGACGTCGTCGGGGGCCGTGATGACCTCGTCGGTCATGGCCTCCCGGACCTCGTCGTGATCGCCGACCTGGAGGTACGGGCGGATGTCGGTGCCGGAGATGATGCCGAGGACCGTGTCGTCGTCGGCCACGACCGGGGCGCCGGAGACGCCAGCCCGATCCATCATGGCGTCGACCTCGCGGACCGTCTGGTCCGGGTCGGCGGTGACGACGTCGCGGATGATGAGTTCGTCGGCGCGTTTGATCTCCTCGATCTGGTCGGCCATCTCCGCGACGTCCATGTTCCGGTGAAGCACCCCGAGGCCGCCCTGGCGCGCCATCTCGATGGCCAGTTCGGCCTCGGTGACGGTGTCCATGGCCGCCGAGAGCACGGGGATGTTGAGGGTGACGTTCCGCGAGACCCGGGTCCTCATGTCGGCCTCGTCGGGTTCGACGCGGCTCTCCTTCGGCCGGAGCAGGACGTCGTCGAACGTCAGCGCCTCCGGGACGCGGAGTTTCTCCGAGAACGGATCGTCTGTCGCCATGTAAACCGTGGGACGGCCCCGCGGAAAAGCGTTGCGAGACCAGCCCTGCCGTCCGGCCCCCCGTCCGACCGACGGTTCCAGCAGATCTGGCCATCGATGGACGTTTGTCAGCATCGGACCCGTGGTGATTTCGTTCCGGAACCTCTCGGCCGTCCGACTCGGTAGGTGTCGGGTGTGTGGGGACACGCCTCACGCAACACTTATTGCCAAATCCCCGTTCCTTTAGCACATGGACTCCGCCAGTCCCACTGTGAAGTGTATCGCCGGACGAGTTGCGGCCAACACCGGCGGGAAATTCACATTCTTCGATGGGACGTTCGACGCGGAGACCGTCGCGACCCGATGGAACTCCCTTCGACGGTCCAGCGGGTATCGCGACCCACAACGCCGACCCCACGGTGAGGGACCCGCCGCCTGACGGATGAGTGCATCCCGTCACCCGATCGCGTTACGCCTCGAGCGACAGGTGGGCGAGGGCACCCGGCTGCTCGCCACCGTCATGGCGTTGCCGCTGCTCGACGGCATCTTCGCGGCGCTGGTGCTCGCCGGCGCCGTCTCGACCGTCCTGGGGATGGTCGAGGTCGGCCTGCTCATCTTCGGCGGCAGCGCGACGGTCGCCGTCGTGCTCGCCGAGATGGAGGGCAGCCGCGCCGAGCAGGTCAGGAAGGTCCTGCTCGTCGGCCTCCTCGTGGTCCCGCTCGCCGCGCTCCAGGCGGCCGTCGCGCCGACCATCGAGTCGGTCCTCGCGATGCCGATCTTCGAGCGCTTCGCGGCACTGGTCATCCTCGCCATCGCGGCGAAGACCGCCAGCGCATCCATCGGCGAGTACCTCCCGAGTCCCGGCATCATCATCGGCCTGGGGATGGTGGCCAGCTTCCGGCCCGGCGGCTTCGAGGTGACCCTCGTCGAGGAGCCGATGTACGTCGCCTACGGCACGGGCGCCGCCGCGGTCGGCGTTGGCTTCGCGTTGGCGATCGCGGTCTTCGCTCCCTGGCTCCGCGGGAACGTCGACATCGACCGGTTCCGCTTCGGGAGCGCCGTCGCGCTCGGCGTGCTCCCGCTGACCATCCTCGGCCTCATCCCGACCGAGGCGCCGCTCGCGCTCGCGGTTCTGGGCGTCACCGCGCTGTTGGCGTTCAACCCCGACGGCGTCGACGTCATCGGCGGCGACTCCGCGGGCGACGACGCCGAGGACGGCCAGCCCGCGGCGGCCGACGGCGGCGCCCCCACCGACGACCCCGACGAGGAGGCTGACGAGGGCCTCTTCGAGGACGCCGAACCCGCCGTCGACGCCGCCGACGGGCGGGAGGACGGCGCGCCGGGCGTCTCCGACGGCGACCGGGCGCCCTGGCTCTGACCGGGCTGCAAAGCCTAAGGGGCCCCGCCCACTCTCGCTGGATATGGCCGATAACCGCGTCGTGGAGGGTCGGATGGTCACGCCCGAGCGACTCGCCGTGCTCATCGAGGGCGAGGACGTGATGGACGCCGAAGACATCGAGGACGCCGACCGCGACTGTCCCGACTGCGGCGGCGACATCCTCTCGGTCGGCTACATGCCGAGCGTCACCGAGTTCGTCACGGGGTACAAGTGCCAGGAGTGTTCCTGGAGCGAGACGGATCGGTGAGGAATTCGGTCGGACGGGGGTTGGAACCATTCCGTCCTCGACAATCGGGTGTGTCCGCTGCGATATCTATGGAACCGAAACCCCTTTACGGGGACCGGAAATACTCGGAGGTGCGGGGACGTGGCCAAGCCAGGCATGGCGGCTGACTCCAGAGGCCACGCGCCCGGTGACGAGACTCCAGACTGATATACCGAGCGGCCGACTGATCATCGGCCGCGTTGACGACCCTCTGGAGACCCGAGGCGCACACCGGAGATATCAGTAGATCGGGGGTTCAAATCCCTCCGTCCCCACTGAGAAGCCACGAGCCTTGCGAGTGGCTTCGAAGCGTTCGGAGGGTTTGAACCCTGTCAGAGGCAGCCCGCGCTGCCGAGCGGAGCGAGGCAAGCAGGAACCTCTGGCTCCGGTTCATACTTCCTCCGTCCCCATCGATTCGTACCGATCCGTCACGTAGCGTCGGCCTCGGAGTACCGCGAGCTACGTCACTCCGAACCCTCGCCCGGCCGTGCGTTGACGGCACCACGCAACCGGTCAACCGCGGTGGGGTCGTTCGGGGGCGGCACCCGGACCGGGTGGCCCCCGGCCACGGTCACCTCGAGGACCTCTTCACGGCCGCGAACGAACGAGAGAATCTGCCAGCCAGCCCACGCGAGCGCGAGGAGGGCGACGAGGAGGAACGCCTCGTCAACGTACCGGAGCGCCTCCATGAGCGCAGCCACCGCGCTGTAGAGCCCCTCGAAGCCGCCACCCGGCGGGGCTTCGACCGGCGCGACGAAGCCCTCGAGCGGGGCGAACCGCCAGGCGGCCAGCAACAGGACGCCGAGGCCAGCCCACTGGAGCGCCGAGAGGACGCGGCCACGATCCTGGCGGGTCCGCTGACGGACCTCGCGGACGTTCGTGAGGTCGACGGCGCGGGTCCGGCTGTCCTGCCGGACGAGCAGCCGGCGGTCGGTCACGCCGACGGAGGCCTCGCCGACGTGGAAGGCGTCGGCCAGCGTCTCGCCGCTCCGGAGGTCGTCGGCGAAGGGGGTCCCGTCGTCACCTGGCGGCGCCTGTGACATCGCTGTTAGCCATGGCGTGCCGCCGCGGGAAATACTCCCGGGTCGGTGTCCGGCCGACGCCGTGGCGGGAACGGAGTCGTTTCCGGCGGCCACCCCAGCGCACTTGACCCGTCGCGTCGTCGGTGTCGGTATGCAGGTCACGTTCCTCGGTACGGGATCGGCGATGCCGACCGGCGAGCGCTACCAGACGGGGCTGTTGCTGGAAGACCCCGACGGCGACGCCGACCCGCTGCTGGTCGACTGCGGCAGCGGCGCGCTGCACGGACTCGCGGCGACCGACGTCGGCTACGAGGGGATCGGTACCGTCCTCCTCTCGCACCACCACCTCGACCACGTCTCCGACCTGATGGCGCTGTTGAAGGCGCGGTGGCTTGCGGGCGAGACCGCCCTCGAGGTCGTCGGGCCGCCCGGAACCCGGGCCCTGGTCGAGGACCTCCTGTCGGTGCACGACTACATGGCGGGCCGCTTCGAGTCGACGTTCCGCGAGGTCGAGCCGGGGTCGTTCGAGGTGGCGGGCTACGACGTCGAGGCCGTCGAGACCGTCCACTCGATGTACTGTCTCGCCTACCGGTTCGAGACCGACGACGCGACGTTCACGTTCTCGGGCGACACGGAGGCCATCGACGCCGTTGCGGATCTGGCGGACGGCTCGGCGCTTGTCGCCCACGACTGCTCGTTCCCGGACGGCATCGACGTGGACAACCACCCGACGCCGTCCCAGCTCGGCGAGGTGCTGGCCGGCCGCGACCTGGGACGCGTCTACCTCACACACCTCTACCCGCACACCGACGGCGAGCACGAGGCGATGGTCGGGGCCGTCGAATCGAAGGTCGACGCCGACGTCAGGATCGCGCGGGACGGCCTGACGGTGGACGTCTCGCTGCAGCCGTAAGCGTCGCCGGTCAGTCCAGCCGGTACCGGAGCAGCGCCGCGATGCCGCCGAGGTTGGCGAGCTGCTGGCCGGGGTCGAACTCGTGGGAGAACACCGTGACGTCGCCGCCCTGCTGTTCGACCGTCTTGACGACGTCGTCGACGTCGACGTCCCAGTCGCCCTCGCCGGCGCGCTCGGCCCGCAACCGCTCGTCGAGCACGAGCAGGGTCTCGACGGCGCCGTAGTCGGCGGCTTTGGCGACGCTGTCGACGCCGTAGGCGACCTTCGCACCCTCGCCGATGCGCACCATCAACTCGTCGATGAGTTCGGCCTCCTTCGCGATGCGGGTCTCCGTCTGGACCTCCTCGACCGCGCCGCGCTTCAGGACCTCGTGGACGCCCCGGTCGCCGACGCTGGCGGTGTCGACGGTCCGGACCCGCTCGGCGACGTCGGGCGCCTCGTCCTCGATGTGGTCGAGGGCGTCCTGCTTGGTGAACCCGGGGCCGGCCAGGATGATGGCCTCGACGTCGAGCCGCGAGAGGACGTCGGTCAGCTCCGCGAACAGCTCCTCGCGGGAGCGGGCGTATTCGCCCTTGCCGGTGGTGCCGGAGAGCGTGGCGCGTTCCTCGACGCCGTACTGGGCGACGGTGTGGACGTGTGCGGCGCCCTCCTCGACGGTGGCAACGGCGACGTCGGGCTGTTCGGCCGCCTCGACGGCCTCCTCGAGCCGCTCGAGCTGGTCGACCTGCCAGGCCTTCTCGACCTCGAGTTCGTCGTGTTCCTCGACGTTGAGCGTGTGGTGGAAGCCGAGCTGGTCCTCCCGGGAGCAGTCGACGATCTCGCCGCCGACGCGGAGCCGGTTGGCGAACTTCGCGAACTCGACGTCGTCGACCTCGATCTGGAGCCACATCGGCTCGCGCTGGCCGCCGGTGTCCCGCATCTTGTCGTCGTCGCGCTGGATGCGCCGGGTGGTGTCCCCCGAGACGAGGTCGCCCGGCTCGAGGACGTAGGTGAGGTGCCAGAGGTCGTCGAGGCTCTCCGGCACGACCGTGATCCGTTCCCGGCCGCCCTCGACGGTCGTTCGGTCGGCGATGCGCATGCTGTCCGGGCCTGGGGCGGGCGGCGTTAAGTGCGCTCCCCTTCGTCGTCGCCCGTCCGGCGCGAGTCGTCGCTCGTCCCTCCCGCGTCCGCCGCCACCGAATCGGACCGGCTGGCGGAGTCGTCCATCGGGTCGTCGCCGGGGTCCGGCGCCGTCGGCGTCCGGCTGTCGCCCGGGGTGGCCGCCGCGGGCGTGGCCGCCGGGGGGTCGGGGACGACCGGGTCGAGCCCCATCCCGTCGCCGACCCCCTGGCCGTAACAGTACCGGACGCCGACGGCGACGACGAAGTGCAGGAAGAACCCGACGAGTGCGGCCCGGAAGATGTACGCGAACGGGAGCAACAGGACCTGGAGGAGCAGCGAGACGGCCCACGCGACGGCGTAGTCCTCGGTGAGCGCACCGTCCACGACTCTGCGGACCTCGAAGGCCGCCCCGACGCGGTCCTCGTATGCGAACCGCGCGACGGCCACCGGAGTGGCGTACAGGGCGCCGATCAGGTACATCGCGGCGATCAATGCCAGAAATCCGGTCGCCGACAGCGCGGCGTTCGCCAGCGCGGTCGGCAGCCCTATCTCGACATAGAGCGTTCCGATGTCGGTCCCGACGGCGCGGGCGTACACGAGCGGCCCCAGGACGATCAGGCCCGGGAGGAGGTAGAGCGTCGAGATACCGACGGCGGCGAGGCCGTCCCGGAGCAGACGACGCGCGTCCTCGAGCGCCGGCGGCGTCGGCCGCTCCCGTCCGATCGTGGTCCGGACGACCCGGACGTAGTACCCCCGGAGCGCGAGCCACGGAAGCAGTCCCAGCAGCCCGACGACCACGAAGGTGTCCCCGAGGATCGGCGTCGCCCCGAACGCCGACGTCAGGAAGACCAGGCCGCCCCCGAGCAGCACGCTCCGGGGTCCGTCGGGCTTCCGCGATGGGTACGATAGCGCCGCGTGAAACACACTCGTCCGAGGGCCCGCCGGCGTTTATAATCCTGGATTACATGTCCGGGGTCGTTCGGTCATCGCCGACCGCCGGGTTACTCGTCGACCATCCGGCTGCCGCCGGCCGGACAGAACTCCTGGATCCGGTCGGGGCTCGCGACCTTCCGGACGAAGCTCGTGTCCCGGAACCGCTCGCGGAACGTCCGGTAGATGCGTTTCGCGATGTCGTTCTGGGCGTACCGGCCCGGCTCGAGCCGCACGGACGTCTCGGCGCGCGGCTCGATGGCCGCCGGCGGCCCGCCGACGACGCGGGTGTCGGGCTCGCAGGTGATGCCGACCGCTACCCCGACCGGGACGTCCCGGTAGTACTCGCGGTCGCCCCGGACGACGAAGCTGCCCTTCTCGACGTACTCGCCGCTCTCCGGCGTCTTCGAGACCTGGTCCGGGCCGACCTCGTAGGCGTCGCCCTCGAACGTGCCGTCCTTCCAGACCGACGAGTACGAGACGGCGAACTGCGCCGCCTCCTCGCGGCTCGTCTCGGGGATGTCGACGTCGCGGGCGGCTTCGTCGGGCTCGGTGGCCTTGAGGACGGTGACGGGGGCGCCGTGGACCTGGGCGTGGAAGAAGCGGTCGGCGGGCTCCATGTACTTCTTGACGAGCTCCTCGTTCTGGTCGGCGTTCCGGCCGCCGAGGACGAGAAAGCCGTCCGTCGTCCGGAACCACCGGAACCGCTCGTACCACTGCTCGTCGTACCGGACCGGAACCGAGCCCATTTCCAGCCAGTTCCGCTCGGGCGTCCCCTCGCCCGCCTCGTCCTCGTCGTCGGCCGCGGTATCGTCGGCCGCCTCCCACTCCTCGCGTCGCTGCTTGACGGCCTCGAGGTCCTCGCGTGTGTCCTCGATGGCCGCCTCCGCGCCCTCCTTCTTCTCGCGGACCCGCTTGGCTTCGGTGTAGATCCGGTCTGCGTTCTTCTCGACGCCCATCGAGGGGTCGACCTCGACGCGAGTGTCGTCGATCTCCAGGGTGACCGTGCCCTCGGCCTCGTCGACGTCGACGACGGCTTCGGCCTCGGGGATGCCCCGTTCGGCGCCGTCCGCGAACGTGGCCTCGATCTCGTCCCAGGGGACCCCGTCCGCGCGGGCGTCCCGGACCGTCGAGCAGACCTCGTCGACGAGGTCGTAGTGGCCGTACAGCAGTTCCGCCTTCGCCTGCTCGCGGTCGGCCTGTTCGTCGAACTCCTCGATTGCGCCCCGCTGCTGGTCGATGATCCGCTCGTACTTCTCGATCTCGGCCTCGAAGTCCGGCCGGTCGCTGCCCGGCTCGCTGGTCGATTCCTCGGCCTCCTGCCCGAGCCGGTGGAAGTACTCGTCGATGGCGCCGTTGAACTGCTCGAACGCCGTCGCATCGTAGCCCGCGTCCGCGTGCTCCTCGAGCGGCAGGGGCGTCGCGTCGACCACAGCCCCATCGTCGTCTTCGTACAGTCGCGGGTCGGTCTCCCCCGAGAGGATCGGCTCCCGCAGCCGTTCGAGAGCCCCGAACAGCGCCTCGTACTGCGTTTCGGTTGCGTCGTCGATGTCGACGGTCTTCTCGAGGCCGGCGCGGGTACAGAGCTCCTCGGCGTACAGGCCGCCGAAGTTCAGCTGGGTCGCGAGCGTCCGGACGAGGTCGGTGTCGGAGTCGTCCATCCGCGCCGCGAACGCCTCGTAGTCGCAGTCCAGCGGGCTGAACCGCTCGTCCGGGTAGCCGTACTGGCTGCCGGGCGCGACGGTCCGGGAGCGAAGCCGGACGGTGTCCAGGCAGTCGATCACCTCGCGGTCCTCGTTCAGGACGGCGACGTTGCCGTCGCCGAACAGCTCCGCGACGACGAGCGTCGTCGCGTCCTCGCGCTCGAACCGGAACGTGAGGATGCGGTCGAAGCCGTACTGCTCGACACCGGCGAAGTTCGCGCCGGCGATCCGGTTGCGCAGCATCATCGCGAAGTTCGGCGGGCGGCCCGGCGCATCCGGGACGTGCTGGGGCGCGGCGACGTGGGCGCGCTTGGGGTCGCCGACCTCGACGATCAGCTCGATCCGGCCGCGGTCGTAGTCCCGCATCTTCAGCCGGACGAGGTCGTCGCCGTAGAGGTAGGCCTTGTCGACGACGGCGCCGGTGTAGTCCCGGAGTTCGCCGACGAGCGCCGCGAGGTCGACGCTGGTCATCGCCCGCTTTCGGTCCATATCGGGACATGGCGGCGGCGCGGAGAAAGGCCTGACGGGTTCCGGACACCGACCGAGGCCGTACCGGGCGGCGAGCCCGAGTGCCGCCGACCGCTGGATCGCCCCGTGTCGGAACCCCTTAGGTGCCGCTGGCCGGACCGCCGCGTATGGGCGACGGCCTCCCGAACGTGGACGAGCCCCTCGCCGGCGTCGCCGCGGCGGTCGTCGCCACCGCCCTCGCCGCGGTGGGCACCCTCGAGTACGTCGTCCCCGGACTCGCCTCGTCGTCCGCGGACCCGCTCGCGACCGGGGTCCTCGTCGTCGCCGCCGGCGTGGCGCTCTTCGGGGCCGGAAGCCTCGCGATCCGGGCCTCGCTCGACCACCTCGCGCTCCGGATCGGGACCGGCCTCGGCGTCGTGACGCTCGCGCTCGCCGTCATCCGGCCCGCCGTGCTGCTGTTCGGCGGGGTGTTCTGGCTCGGGCTCCTGTTGCCCGCGTTGATCGCACTCGCCGCCTCCCGGACGGGCAGACGCGGGCTGGCGGGCCCGGACTGACGCTCGTCGAGACCGGGAACCGCCCGAGAAGCTATGTAACCCTCGGTCCATGCCCCGGTATGCCTACCGAACTCGTCGACGGCGTCTACGACGTCACCTGCGCCGAGACGGAGACCGGCCGCTTCAGGGCGTTCGTCTTCGCCGACGGGACGGTGGTGGATTGCGGGCTGCCGGACACGACCGACGCCCTCCTCGAGGGCATCGAGGCGACCGGCGTCGAGCCGCGGCGGCTGGTCGTCACCCACGCCGACCGGGACCACGTCGGCGGCTTCGACGCCCTGGTCCGCGAACACTGGGTGGAGACCTGGGTCCCGGAGGGCGCCCGATTGGATACGGAGTACGACCCGGACCACCGCTTCGGCGACGGCGACCAGGTCGGGGCATTCGAGGCCGTCCACGTCCCCGGCCACCGGGACCACCAGCACGCGCTCGTCGACGAGGACGGCGGGGTCGCCGTCCTGGCCGACGCCGTCTCCGGAGCGGACCAGCGCGGCCTCCCGGCGGGCTACTTCCACCTACCGCCGGGCGTCTACACCGACGACCTGTACCAGGCCGAAGCGTCGCTCGAGCGACTCGCCGAATACGAGTTCGACGCCGGCCTGGTGTATCACGGCTCGTCGGTGGTGTCCGACGCATCCGAGAAGCTGCAGGCGTACGTCTACCGACCGGATACCGCCTGAACGGCCGGTAGCTGGCCGAATCGGTCGGCCGACGCGTCCCGATCGGCGACTACATGTCAGCAGCCAGCTCCGCCATGAGCCCGTCCACCGCCGGCCCGACGGGGCTGCCGTGGCCGACGCAGGCGTACTCGAAGGCCTCTTCGCCGACGCGCAGGATGCTCTCGCGCGCCCGCTCGGTGTCGTAGGTATCGAGCCACGGCGGCGGCCGGAACCGGCCGTCGGATTCCATGACCAGGTCGCCGAGGAACGCGGTCTCCAGGCCGTCGTGGACGTAGACGAGGTGGCCGGGGTTGTGGCCCGGGGTCAGGAGCGCGCGGAACCCGCCGACCCGTTCGCGGTCGAGCACGGGACGGAGGTCACGGCCCGACAGCGAGTACAGCCGGCGGATGGCCCGGTGGTACGCGCCTTTCGGGTGGGTGAGCGGCGGCGACCACGCGCCGTCCAGGAGCGCGACGTCGGGACTGCCGAGGAACGTCGGGACGGCACCGTCGATCACGCGGAGGCCCCCGACGTGGTCGACGTCGTAATGGGTCAGGAGCACGCGGTCGAGGTCGCCGACGTCGTAGCCCGCGGCGGCGATCTCGCCCGTGAGCGACCGGCGACCGACCGGGAGGCCCGCGTCCACGAGGGTGAGCTCCCCGTCGTCGACGAGGTAGGCGTTCGCGCCGATCGGCTCCGGCCAGCCGACCTCAAGCAGGTGGACGCCGTCGGTGATCTCCCGTGACACGGCCCCGGCTACGCCGCCGGTCCACATCAACGCGGCGGATTGACGGCCGACGCCGTCAAGCTGACCGGTCCGGGAATCCGGTTCCACACGCCACGGTCAACGATGCGTGCATCCGTACCAGCTCTCAATGTCAGGCTGCGGCAACAAGTCGCAGTCTCGGTCGGTGGAGGGGCTGGGCGTTGTGGGTGGGTCGGCTACTGATCCCTGGAACAAAAGGACGACTTCCGAAGCCCTCGGCCGGCTCGACTTCCGGCAGACGGTCCTGCGCGGCTCGCTGTGCGGGCTGCGACTGCCGGCGTCACGCTCGCTCCGCTCGCGTGACCGGCCGCGGCTCGCTGTGCGCGCCTCCCTTGCGGTCGGCGTGCTTGTTCCGGACGACTCCCTGCGGTCGTCGTCCGGCGTTCGCCT
>CAZATR010000009.1:29184-33310 GCA_964488035.1 uncultured Natronomonas sp. | reverse complement strand
GACGAGGGCCCCGAGATCGAGTGCCAGCGGGTAGCGTGACACGCCGAGGAGGGCGCCCGGAGCGGATCCACGCCGTACGGCAGGGGTTGAGCAACGCGAGATACCGGACCGGCCCGGGCGGCCCCGCGATCGGGAACAGCGCCCACGACAGAAACAACAGCGGGAAGACGATGAACTGGATGAGGAGACTGAAGCCCTGGCTGTCGCGGAACATCGAGGCCAGCGCGATGCCGAACCCCACGAACGTCGTCGCCAACAACAGCATCACGACGATGACGACCGACGCGAGCCGCGGGGTTGCGACCCGGAAGCCGAGCGGGATCGACACCACGAGAATCAGGCCGCCTGCAGGAGCGTCCGCGTCGCACCCCCGCGATCCAGCCGAGGACGATCGAGGTCCGACTCACCGGCGAGACGAGGATCTCCTCGAGAACCCCGACGTCACGGTCACCGAGGATGGCCAGCCCGGCGAGGGACGCCCCGAACAGCATCGCGAACCCGACGATCCCCGGCACCAGATACTGGCGATACCCCACCCTGCCGGGAGCCCGGGGATCGCGGCCTCGCTGAACCCCGTGCCCATGAACACGAGAAACAGCAGCGGGAAGATCAGCGTCCCGACGATCTGGGACGGCGTCCGCAGAAACCGGGTGACGTCAGGCAGCCACGCGCGGAGATGCCCTGCAGGTCGATGCGACTCATCGTCGGCCCCATCCCGGTCCGACCGCCCTGGGACCGCCGCGCCGGGTGGTCCGCCGCCGCGTCGAAGGTGCTCCCGGTCACCGAGAGAAACACCGCCTCGAGGCTCGGCCGGTGGAGTTCCACCGAACGGATGGCCACCCACGCCACGTTCCACGTCCCCGCCTGGGGCTCTCGCTCCTCTAGGTCGCGCGCCTCTGACGACGGCGTTCCGTCCGTCCCGGTCCTTCCGTCCCAGTGGTATACAACCTCCAGGGTGGCACCGGCACACCACCGTTCCCCGACCGATAGGTGGTCGAAGCATCGGCGACGACAGAAGCCCTGACGCGCCATCCGGCTCGACTGGACCGCTGGACACCCCGGAGCGCATGGCCCGTTTCGGACACGTTTTTCACCGGCGCCGACCACATCGACACGCCACGGATGAAGACACGGACTGCTGCCGCCCTGATGACCCTCCTCGGAGTCTGCTGTGTCGCGCTCGTGCTCGCCGTCGCGTACCCGTTCAGCCTCCAGGCGCCCCACGCCGCAACCCCACCCGAGGAGCAGTTCAGAGTTGATGAGCCGACGACATACAACGCGACCGGCCGCATCGTCGCCGACGGCGACACCGCCCTGGCCGTCACCGCGATCCGGACCACCGACGGCAGCCGCTACCAGCGGATCCGCGAACCGGGCGTCGTCGCCGAAACCTATCAGGCCGACGCCAACGCGACGGCCTACGAACGCATCCGCGTCGCCGCCCCCGACCACGCCGCCAGCCTCCGGGCCGACATACAGGACGACCCCGACCGACGGCTCCGGCGGTCCGAGCGCGCCGACGGGTGGACCACGTTCGTCGTCGCCGAGCCCGACGCCCGACCGCTCGACCCCATCACCGGCGGGCCATCGGTCGTCGTCCGCAGCCTCCACATCGCCGCCTACGACCGCACGAACCGGACGGAGACCGACGCGACCTACACCCCCGAGGCCGGCTGGTACGACGGCCGAACCGGCTACCGCCTCACCGACGCGACGGGCACCGTCCGGACCGCCGGCGAGACCACCGCGGTCGTCACAGCGAACGTCTCCTGGACCCTCACCGAACGCGCCGACACCTACGCCGCGTACGCACTCGCGCGGCTGACCGGCGAGGGCACCACCCACCAACGGCTCACGATCGCCGTCGACGACCCCGAACGCGTCGAGCGGCCCGCATGGGTGCCCGCCGAATAACCGCCGTACAAGCTGGACGTGCCGACCCGGTGGCTCACCAGCCAGCTCCGACGGACTGCGGCAGGCTAAAAACTACCCCAGCCGGGCCCGGCGATAGATCGTGTTGTGTCGGCACCGACGGCCGGACGCCGAGGCGACCCGAGCGGTAGGCATCCCGTACTCCCTTGGGCCGCCTGGACGGAGGCCGGTCACGGTTCCATAGTTAAGACCTGGGCGGCCGATGCCGGGGGTATGACGACCGCTGATCCCTCCGAGTCCGAGCCCGTGCTCGCGGACCTCCAGGTGTCAAGGAGTCTCGCCCTCCAGTGGACGATCGTCGGCACCCTCGGCTTCGTGGTGGCGATCGGCGGGTTCAGTGCCATCTACCAGTTTGCCACGGGCGAAGCGGTCGCTTACGAGTTTGGGCCGTCGGGCGCCGCGTGGTGGGTCGGTCCGCTCGACGTCCTGGCGCTGCTGGTCCTGATGACGGCGATCATCGTCCCCCACGAGTGGCTCCACGGGTTGGCCATCCGTTACTACGGCGGCAACCCCCGATACGGCGTCGGACTGGCGCACTTCATTCTCCCGTACGCCTACGCGACGACCGACCACCGGTTCACCCGCAACCAGTTCATCGTCGTTCTCCTGACGCCGCTGGTCGTCCTGACGCTTGTCGGCGTCCCGCTGATGCTCGTCTTCGAGTGGGGCTGGCTCGTCCTCCCGCTCGCAGCGAACGCCGGCGGCGCCGTCGGTGACCTCTGGATGACCCTCGTGTTACTCGGGTATCCCTCCCACGTGACCGCCGAGGACCACAAAACCGGCTTCCGCATCCTCGGCCGGCCCGGCGATCACCCGACCGACCGCCAGGGCGACGTCTCGATGACCGCCGTCGTCTGGGACGCCCTCGTCGGGGCCGCCGTCGCATCCATCGGGCTCCTGTTTCTCCTGAGCTTCGGCGGCCTGTTCGTCCTCGACGCCCTCGGCGTCGGGTCGTTCACCGTCGGCCAGCCGGACACCATCACGTTCGTCGTCGCCTACGTCAACACGCCCACGGAGATCGCCATCAGCGTCGGCTACGGCATCCCCGTCCTCGGCGGCCTCCTCGGGCTGGTTTACTCGTTCGCCCGGAGCTACCGGCGACCCGGCCGGTCCACTGATGGATAACCACTCAATATTAGCCGGTCGTGTGACGCCTTCCCGTGTCGTCGGTCGTCCGAGCCGTGGCCGTCTCGACAGATAACGGTCCGCCCGTTCCGAGAGGAATGTGTTTGCGGTCGAAACACTTCAACGATCTATCGGGGGAACCACTCGGTTGCATTCGGTAGGTGATGTCCGGTCTGTCTGTTGTAGGCCCGACGCATCGACAGTTTGCTGTATTCCGTCCAGCGACTGGGGTATCGAACCAAGGCCATCGAGACGATACGGTCCAACGGGCAGTGACATTGTGACCCTTGGTGAGGATTACTTCATGAAGGACTGGCACACACCACCGGTCAAGCGGTGAACCATCCACGTCACTGACATTGTTGCCAATTTTGAATTGACGACCTGATTGGGTGCGGATATTATCGGTCAGCCTCTTATATGGCGCACTGTGGTCTCGTAGAGTACTATTCTAAGGATTATGTATACTATACCACTTACATACATAAGCGAAAAGGGTTGTGTATTTCTTGATCAGTATCAAAATAGCACGGAACTCTCTTCTCAACACTCGACTTGAGATGGGCTCTGCGATGCAGGGTTACCAATGCGCCTTCCCGAACGATCCGACAGTTGGGAGTTCCAAGTGGAGTGGAATATTCAACGGGTTCGTACCCGTTGATTGAATGCATCTGAAATATGGGACACCTGTCGGACTCAGTCGCAGACGAATAATTATATCAGACCGTGACAATAGTTACATTATGGACAGAGAACATGTCGAGACGATAGTCCGGAAATACTACGAGCACGTAGATGACGAGCGGTTCGAAGAACTCTTTGACTTATTCGCCGATGACATCAAATATCACAGACCCGGTCGACCACCGATCGATGGAAAACCGGAATTCGAGCGATTCTATCAAGAGGAACGTCCGATTGAGGAGGGGAGTCACGTAATCAATTCTCTGATTATCGATACCCAGGACGTTGCTGTACGAGGGGAGTTTACGGGGGTCCAAAACGGAACCGCAGTCTCGTTAAGTTTTGCAGATATCCACCGGTTCAACCAAGAGGGGAAAATATCCGA
>CAZATR010000009.1:0-29084 GCA_964488035.1 uncultured Natronomonas sp. | reverse complement strand
CGAAACCGCGCGGCGACATGACGTGATGCCAAAGGCCGTTAGCGGAGACCCCACTCTGAGAACCGGGATACACTGGGGAATCGATTGGCGAACTTAACATCGGCGAGTAATAGCGCCCCGCCAACGCCGAACGCGATGATCTGGAACTGAAACGGGGCGAGCAATGCGACGAACGCGAGTCCGGTATAGAGGAGACGGATCGGCCATCCGACTTCTTTGACACCGTTGTAGCCGATGATCGACACTACTAGCAAGACGAACCCACCCAATACGAGCACGAACGTCACGAGTGAGGTGGGGAACGACCAGTAGATAAGTGAATCGTTGAAGACGAAGACGTAAGGGAGCAGGAACATCGGGCCACCGAGCCGCAGCGCCTGCACCGCCGTGCCGATGAACGAGCTGTCGGCGATCCGACTCGCGATGGCGACACAGATGGCGACGGGGGGCGTGATTGCGGAGAGCATCGCGAAGTAGAACACATACATATGGGCGGTCAGCGGTTGAACCCCCAATTCGATCAGGGCCGGTGCGACCAGGAACACGACGAGGATGTATGCTGCGGGCGTCGGCATGCCGAGGCCGAACAGGATGCTCGTGACCATCGCGAAGAACAAGAGGAGGACAAAAACCCCACCGGAGAGGCCGACTATCTCCGTGCTCAGTTGCTGTGACAGCCCGGTCTGGGTGACCACCTCGACGATGATTCCGAGCGACCCGAAGACCCCGATCAGAGGGGCGAGTTCCAAGGCACCGTCCCGCGACCCGACGACGAAGTCCCGGCCGATCGTCTCGACCGCCTCCCGGCTCGGCCTCATCATCACGAGTTTCCCGAGTGCGTGGATTACGAGAAGGACCACGATCGTGTAGAAGCCGGCACTCAACGGGGTCATCCCCACAACTACGAGCGAATAGATGAGGACGATGACCGGTATCACATAATGGGCTCCTTGTCGGAAGACCTGCCAGTTCAGGTCTTCGTCGGTCTTCTCGACCGTCCACCCGAGTTTGAGAGTGACGAGGTGCGTTCCGAGTGCGACCAGGAGATAAAAGATCATCGCAGGTAAGAAGGCTGCGGCGACCACGTCGAGGTAACTGATTCCGAGGATGTTCGCCATGAGGAACGCGGCCGTGCCCATGACCGGCGGCATCACTTGGGCGCCGGAGGACGCAACGCTCTCGATCGCACCGGCGTACGTTCCTTTGACACCCTGTCGCTGCATCATCGGGATGGTGAAACTCCCGGTCGTCACAGTGTTTGCGGCCGCTGCACCGGTGATGGACCCGATCAGTAAACTCGAGACGACGGCGACCTGGACGATGCCGGACCGGAGGAGTTGGCTCAACTCCTCACCGATGTCCATGATGTATTCTAGCAGTCCGAACGATTGGGCCATGCCGGCAAATATGATGAATATTGCGACCCACGTCGATCCGATCTCCGTGATGAAGCCAAAGACGCCGCCGAGACTGATCGCGAGCGTCCAGACCATCTGTCGCGGATCGATTCCCGTGTGGAAGAGAATGCCGGGCAGATACGGGCCAGCGAACCCATACCCCACGAACAGCAACGAGATCAGGGCGATGGCCCAACCGTAGGCGAGTTGCGTCGCGTGTATCGACAGGACGATGAAGATGAACCCGACGACGACGTCGCCGAGCATCATCCCCTGGAGTGGCGCGTCCACTTTGATCCGGCTGAAGTTCAGTTCGATGTACACGCTGGAGGCGATTGCAAGCAACGCTGCAACGGGGAGGTACCAGCGGAACAGCTTTCGCCCGTACCCGCGACCGTAGAACGGAACGTCGTCTCTGGTCGGGACCGTGAGAGTGTCCGGGAGTGGACTCTTCTGGATGGCAGTTGCGAGGAAGGACGCCTCGGGGGCGTCGGCCTCCCCGACTTGCATATCGGTTTCGTCGCTTCCCTCGAGCGTTCGATACTGGTGAAGCAGGAACAGTGCGAGACCCGGACCGAGAAATAGGTTCACGTACCGGTCGATTTGCATTGACACCGTGTACGCGTAGTACAATATCAGGACGACGAGATACAACGCAAGGACGTATATCGCCACATTAATCGTGGAATCGACGATGGATTGCTCGCCGTCCACGTCCGTTTTCGAGGACGTAGTGGTCATGTTGGGTTCGTGGTCGAAACGGAACCGTCAGGTAAAAAGATGCAGGTGGGGTGGCGTGACGGCCGATGGTTTAGGCAGGCTGTCGGCCGATTTGCCGATTCGGTCGGCAGCATACGGCTGTCAGAACGCGAACTGTTCCGCAACGGTCATCGAACGACCGACACCTCCAAAACGGGTCCAAGTCGGCTAGATTCGAGGGTGTGACCGAATCATTATCGGGGCCAGCATTTCGGTTCCGCGGCTTTTGCAAGGTTCCGGTGATCGAGCACGAGACCGTTCCGTTATCGTACCGGACGCGTGATTCGGGGGTACATAATTTTATATAGGTGCTCACGCACCAGTCCCTCATGGGAGACCATGTCAAACGGAGGGAGATCCTCAGAGTAGCACCGGCGGTTGGCGTTGCCGGTCTTGCGGGTTGTACCGGCGGTAACGGCAACGGGGATGGCAACGGCGATACCGGGAACGGGGACGATACATCGACGGACACCGACACAGGTGGTGGCGAGCCCACGACGCTCCTGACGTCCATCCACCAGCAAGGGACTTCGGCAATCGCAATGGGCCAGGCGATGGGCACCGTCGTCAACGATAACAGCGACTCGATTCGTCTCGACGTCAGGCCAAGTCAAGGGTCGAGAGAGAACATCGGGAAAATGACTCGTGGGGAAGCCGACCTCGCGTATATCGGGTCCTGGGCTGCGAACTCCCTCGCGCAGGGGCGGGACCCGTATCAGGACGTCGACTTGACGCTGGAACAGATATCGACCTTCCAGATAGCGCCATGGTTCCTCGTGACGACCAGCGAAGACATCGAGAATATCACGGACATCGGGGAAGGGGACGCCGTCGCGGCCGGTCCGATCGGGTCGCCGATACAGCAGATGATCGAGCGGTCACTCCAGGTGTACGGTGTCTCGGGGTACGAGTGGAAGAACATCACCTACGGTGATTTCGCCAATGCACTCGATTCTGGTCAAATTAACCTCGCGATCTCGAACAACCTGAACTACGCGGTGACGCCACCGTGGGCCGAGACGATGCGATCGACGAACACGCTCTACGTCGTCGACCATCCGGACAACGGCGAACCGATCAAGAACGACGATCTCGTCGGTGCAGCGACCTACGAGGAAGAGGATTTCCCGGAGGGATACGAGAACCCGCCGGAGTTCCCGTTTACCACGTTCATGAATACGACGCTCCTCTGTGGGACACCCGCTGTACCGGACGGAGCAGTAAGCACCCTCATGACAACGTTGTCGGAGAACCGCGGCGAGCTCGCCGAGGCGTATGCACTCTACGAGTTCTACGAGGACGTCTCGTTCTGGCCACGGGGATTCGTCGATTCGACCGCGGTGCATCCGGAGGCCGCCGCGTTCTACGAGGAGCAGGGCGTGGCCGACGATTCCTGGGAGATCGGTCCGTAACCGACCGCCACCTCGACAAAACTCGTCCTCTACGGAGGGGATATCTGGACCCGAATCAGCGATTGAACTTTTTTCCGACGTCCACTCGTCTGTGCCCGACGCGCAATAGCTCTGGACCACGAGGCTGCGTGATCCGGTTCGCTACTGCCGGCCGAGCCTGCAGGAGGCTGCCTATCCGATCAGTCGGATATCCAAGTCGGGCTCCGAAGACAGGTCGGTCGACGGCCGGACAGCGCCCGGGTTAGAGCGCAGGGCGGGTTGACCGATGAAGCGGTGACGGGCCGTCGGGGATCAAGTCCGAACGGCCCAGAGTCCAAGACTCTCGGGCCTACTCCATAAACATCTGGTCGTACGCTCGGTGTCGAACCTCGTGGTTCACCTTGCAGTCGATTACCAGTGGCCGGTCGGCCGCTGCGACTGGGTCGGCGAGCTCGTCGAGTTCGGCGGCGGATCGGACGGTGTGGCTTTCGGCACCCATTCCTGCCGTAACCGTCGCGATGTCGGGCGACTCGACCAGCGCGGCATCTGGGAACTCGCCGATGTGTTCCAGTTGGTGGTATTCGGACCCCAGGCCGTCGTCGTTGACGACCACGACAGTGATCGGGACATCGTTCCGGACGGCGGTGTCGACCTCCTGAACCGTCATCATGAAACCGGCGTCCCCACAGACTGCGACGGGTGTGTGCTCCGAACCGACGGCGGCGCCGATCGCGATCGGTAGTCCTTGGCCCACGGCCGCGAAGTCCAACGTCCAGACGAAGTCGTCCGGGTGAGTTACGTCGATTCCGTCCAGGACCCAGTTGGTGAAGTGGCCGCCGTCGGCGACGACGAGGCGGTCTTCGGGCAGTACTCGGTTGAGGAACCGGACGACGTCCTTCGGGTCCATCCGGCCGTCTTTGGGCGGGAATTCCCTGTCATCGAGCGTCGTCGACTCAGCGATCCGTCGTTTTCGGCGGTCGGTCCAGAACTTCTCGGCGAAGTCGATCCCGTCCCGGTCGAACAACGACACCATGGAGCTGGCTGTCGTCCGCGCGTCCCCGACGATTCCGAGATCGACCTGGGTGTACCGTTCGATGCTGGATGGGTCGGTATCGACGTGGATGACCGTCGCGTCGTCCGCGAGCAGTCTTCCTTCGTCCATCGTGTGGGGGTTGGGGCTGCACCCGCTGGCGAGGACGTAATCGCTCTCGTTCGCGTGCCGGCTGGCACTCGGCGTCCCGAAGTCGCCGACGAACCCGAGCGAATAGGGATGAACGGAGAAATAGCCCCGTCCCTGGAGCGTCGTCGCCAGCATCGCCCCCATCCGTTACGCCAGATCCACGATCGCATCCTTCGCGTCCGACCGGACCGCCCGGCGGCCAGCGATGATCATGGGCGGGACGCTGGCGTCCGAATCGAGAAATCGGTCGTAGGCCTCGGCTACTAGCTCATCGTCTGGGTGGAATCTGGCCTCGGACGGTGTCGGGTCTCGGAGCGCGCCGTGGGACTCGATCCAGCCCGGGACGTCGTCGACGTGTGCATACTCGGAATCGAGGAGGTCTCACGGGACCTGGAACGCGATCGGGCCGCCACCCGTCTCGAGTTCGCGGAAGGCTTGCTTGAGGTTCGGGACGAGCGTATCGTGGCTCGCGACGGAGACGACGGTCACGACCGTCGATTCGAGGTACATCTCCTGCCGGAACTCCTTCATGTCGTACGCCATCGTCGTCGGTGGCTCCGGTGCGAGTACGAGCAGTTTCGACCCGTTCTCGGCGGCCGTCACGAGTGACGTGCCGGTCTGTGTGATGCCGGGGCCGTGGTCCGCGATACAGACGGCTATCTCTCCCGTGGCCCGCGCGTACCCGTCAGCCATCGCCATGGCGCCCTGTTCGTTGCGCGTCTCGACGACGCGGATGTCGCCGGCCCACTCGTCTTCGATGACGGCCAGGAGCTCCATGATGTCCTCCGACATGAGCGTGAACACGGTTCCGACATCCTGGGGGCATCCAGCATCCGAACGACCGTCTCGTGCGCCTTCATGGTAGCTCTATGCGAGAAATGTCCTGTTAACCTTTCGCATACCGCGTCTCCACGACGGGGCCGGGCGTTCGGACCGCACCGGCAGCCACGTGGCCTCGTTACGTGACGAACGTGTTAAGTTGGTGCCCCCACCCACGTTCAGGGGTGGTCGTCGATAGCCTCCTCGGTCGACACGGCGAGATCGTCCGCGATCGATCGATGCAATTGCTCCTCGCAGCCGGATCCATCGCGGTCCTGGAAATCGCGCTCGTCTCGCCGATCCTTGAGACGTTGACCGGGGTGTTCGGGGTCTCCTCATCGCGAATCGGGCTGTTCGTGACGGCGGTGGCGGCCCCGGCGATCGTCCTCATCCCCGTCGGCGGCGCGCTCGCCGACCGATACGGACGCAAGCCGGTCCTGATCGGTGGATTGCTGCTCTACGGGCTCGCCGGAGCCGGGATCGCACTCGCCACGAGCTTCGAGCTCGCGCTGGGATTACGGGTGCTGCAGGGTATCGGGTTCGCCGGAACCATCCCCGTTATCGTGACCAGTTTCAGGGACCTGTACGGCGAGGAACGCGAGGCGACGGCGCAGGGACTACGGATCAGCGTATCGGGGGTCTCACAGGCAGTCTTCCCGGCTGTGGCCGGGTTCGTGGTCGTGTTCGCCTGGCAATACCCGTTCCTCATTTACGCCCTCGCGGTACCGGTCGCCGTCGGCATGTACTGGTGGCTGGAGGAGCCGACCGGACCCACGAGTGCCGAGGACGAACCGCAGTCCGCGAACGAAGGCCAGCACCCCGACTCCGAGGACCGTCGTGGGTACGGACGGGAGCTCGTGGCGTTGCTTGGCAGACCGCAGGTGTTTGCCGTCCTTCTCGCACAGATGGCAAGTGCCGTGACCGTCTTTGCCTTCTACACGTACAATTCCATTCTCGTCGTTCGCGTGCTTCGGGAGTCGACACAGGTGGCGGGTATTCTCGTGGCGGTATTCAGCCTCGTGTTTGCGACGACAGCGACACAGGCTGGCCGCCTGACGAACATCATGGAGACGCCGTACACACCGCTGGTGTGGGCCAACGTCTGTCTCGGTGTCGGGCTGCCGCTGTTCGTGTTCGCACCGAACCCGGGACTGGCGGCGGTTGCGACCCTCCTACTTGGTGTTGGTACTGGAATCACGTTCCCGCTCTACCGGAGCCTCGTCACCGGGTTTGCCCCCGACTATCTCCGGGGTGGGCTGGTGAGTCTGGCGGAAGCGCTGATGCGGGTCGCGGCGACGTTCACGCCCGTCGTGCTTGGCGGGGCCATCGCCCTCTTCGAGGCCTCGATGGCGAGCGGGCCCGCGCTCCAGCGGACGCTGGCGATCGCCGGCGGCGTTTCGGGCGGGGTCGGCGCGGGCTGTGTGCTCGTAGCGGCCCGGAGTTCGCGATCGTGACGCCGGTCCTCCCCCAGGCGTGGACTCCCAGATGCACTGCATTCGACGTGGTGGGTGGATCGTTCGACACCGCCTCGCGGGGACCTCGGTGACGTGTGGGCGTCCGCGACGGGCGCGCCTGTGGCCCACAGCGAGAAACGAGGATGTATCGAACCGGGTGGTTGACAATCACGATTAAGTCGACGAGGCGCGTTCACCGTCCTGCACGGGGCAGCTCCCCGAACAGGCATGGCTGAACTTCCACCCATACAGGCGGCCATCGAGTCGGTGGAGCGAGAGCGATCTGCGCTCGAGGCCGAATGCCGGGCGTTCGATACGTTCAGGGAGGCCGTTCGGACCGTCTCGCCCGACGCTACCGATGGGTACACCGACGATTCGGCCGCGACGGAGCTCCTTTCGGTCTTCAGGAACACCGTGATGGCGACGGACGACTACGACGCCGTCTACGGGGACTCCCTCGAAGACTGTCTCCGGGCGGAATTCCGACCCGCCATCGCGCAAACGCTGCTCTCACGGGACCCGATCACCGGTCGACGTCGTCGGGACCTCCTCGTCGGGACCGCGGCCGCGATCGAACAGCGCCAGGCGTTCATCGACCACCTCGACGCCGAACGGGAGGCCCTCGAGACGTACGACCGGCGGCTCACGTCCATCCGTACAGCGATCGCCGAACTCCCGGAATGCGCTCCCGGACACGTTGCGCTGGAACAGCTCTGCGTCGCATGGGACGCATACGAGGACCTCGAACACGAATGTGAACAGCTCCTCGAACAGCGCCAGCGCGAACTCCGGGACCCGGACCGCATCAACCCCGCGTTCGACCGGGCCCACGCCAACAACGAATACCTCTACGGGCACCTCGACGTGACCTACCCCGTCCTCTCTGCGATCGCCGACACGATCGACCGGATCGATCGGAACCGGAAACCCACGAGTCATCACTGATCACCCCGGGACACTCCCCACGACCCCGACCTCCTGGTCGACGATCCCCGTTGCTCAACCGGTGACCCGGATGCTACCGGTGATACACACGTAGCCGTTGTAGCCGCAATCGGGGGCGGACAGCGAGACCGAACCCACACCGTGCCGGCTCGACCGGCCTCCGGCCTCAGGCCGCATCGAACGCGAGCCACCGCGACCGACACCGCCCCGGCGAATGTCAGTTCGGTCCCCCGGCGATCGGTCAGTCCTTCAGGTGGAAGAACACGTCCTCGCCACACCGCTGTTTCAGTCGCTCCTTGATCTTGCTCGAGGACACGATCTCGCCGTCCGTCGGCTCGTAGGCACTCATCCGTCTGAGCTCGATGTCGTAGCCACGTCGATCGTATTCGGCGAGGATCCGGTCCTCGTCCAGCTCCTGATCGAACCCGAGTGTCACGATGTCGGGCTCGACGACCTCGAGGATGTCGTAGATGTCGCCCCTGGAGCCGACGCGGGCTTCGTCGACGACCTCGAGTTCACTGACCATATCGCGACGGGTGTCGTGATCGAACAGCAGATCCTTCCGTGCTTTCATCTTCTCGTCCCGACCGATGATGACGACGAGTTCGTCGCCGAGCGCCGCACTCTCCTTGAGATAGTGGAGATGCCCGGGATGGAGAACATCGAACGTCCCCTGGGCCATGACGCGGATCATACCTCGTTCTTACGGAGCGAGGCGGTTAAACCCTCCCATGGGCGCTGCGGAGCGGTGTACTCAGTCGATGTGGGGTTGCAGACCGATGTAGATGGCGAGCGATGTGATCGCGTCGGTCTCGTCGTCGAACTCGAACACGTCGATGAACCGACCCTCGAGCTCCGTCTCCCCGGAAACCCGTGCGTGTAGCCGCCCCTGCACGACCGTCGCCGCCGGGTGATGCAACCGCCGTCCGGTCTCGTGGGTCATGTCGGACAGCGACACCGAGGACTCGTACCAGTCGATCAACGCGTCGACGCCGCTGACCGGCTCGCCGAGCGGGTAGAAATCGACGTCCGGATCGAAGACGTCGGTGAATCGATCGAACGTCTCCGCATCGACCCGCTCGAAGTACGCGTCGATTAGATCGTCGCGCGCCGAAACGACCGGCTCGGAGACGGTGTGGTGCTGTGCCATGGCCGGGCCTTCAGGTCGGGTGACGAAAAAGGTTCGTCCCGTCAACCGTGCTCGTCTCGCTCCGCCCGGCAGGGCGGGCGCCCACGGGGCGTCACTCGTCGATCCCGTCGCCGCCGTGCCGGTCCCGGTGGCGAGCCAGCCAGCGACGCTGGTCGCGAAGCCGGGGCGTCGGCTCGCTGTACGTGTACTCGAACAGGTCGTCCGGGTCCGGTTCGATCGCCTCGAACCGTTCGACCCCGTCGGCAACCAGCGCCTCGACCTCCGCCGTGATGGCGGCCGCACGCTCGTCGTCGAGGAGCCCCCGGTCTCTGAGGAACCGCTCCATCCGGGGCAACGGGTCCCGCCGTTTCCAGTCCTCCAGTTCCGCCGTGTCGCGATAGAGGGACGGGTCGTCCGTCGTGGTGTGCGGCCCGAACCGGTACTGGAGCGCCTCGATGAGCGTCGGTCGCCGTTCGCCCTCCTCCGGGTCACGGGCCTTCCCTGCGGCCCACCGGGTCACCGCATAGGACGCGAGCGGATCCATCCCGTCGACGAGGAGTCCGGTGAAGCCGTACGCAGTGGCCTTCTGGGCGATGGTGGCGCTCGCGGTCTGGCGGCTCCGCGGGACGGAGATCGCCCAGCCGTTGTTGTTGCAGAAAAACACCGTCGGCGTATCGAACACCCCCGCCATGTTGAGGCCCTCGTGGAAGTCACCCTCGCTCGTCGCGCCGTCGCCGAGAAAACAGAGGACGACGTCCGAGCGGCCCTTGAGCTTCGCGGCCAGGCCCATCCCGGTCGCGTGCGGAATTTGGGTGCCCACGGGAATCGCTTCGGTGAAGACGGTACTGTCCTCTGGAAGCCCGGTGCCGGCCTCGTGGCCGCCCCAGTAACTGAGGATGGCCGCCGGCGAGAGGCCGTGGGCCATCTTTCCACCGTGCTCCCGGAAACTCGGGACCAGCCAGTCGTCGTCACGAATGGCGTGCACGCTACCGATCTGGGCGGCCTCCTGTCCGGCTAGCGGGGTGTACGTGCCGAGGCGACCCTGCCGTGCGAGGCTGATCGCCCGTTCGTCCAGATGCCGAGCGAGTGCCATCTCCCGATACATGTCGAGGAGCTCCGCATCGTCGATATCGGGGACCACGGCGTCCTCGAACACGCGCCCGTCGGTATCGAGAATCCGCAGTTCACCCTCCGGGCCGCGCGACGCATCGATCATCGAATCCACCTCGCCTGCAGGCCTGTCGCTGGTACCCTCCGTGGCGGATTGCGACAGGCAGATGGAACCTCCACGTGGTGATTCCGTCGGACGGAACTGAATGGCGGGTTGTGGCGAGGAGCCTTCCGTCTACGATCGTGCATATCTGGATCTGTCTGAGGAACGTCGATTTTCGTGGAGCGAAACGGAATCACAGGTGGTTGACATGGAATAGTTTTGAGGCGGTGTATACGATTCACAGCGATGGTGGGTTCTGTGGCAATGATGGTCGATGGACCGTCCGATGCAGCGTGTCGGAATAGAGCCCTCCTACCTTAGACCTTGATGTGGGCAGGTGGTGGTCAATCTGCCCGTGGCCCCAAGATCGGAGCTCAGGCGATGGTCAGCAACGTCAACATATCGCAACGGTTAGCGGGATAGAGTATAATCATTATGGACGTTCCAAGGCGTTCTATCGCTTAGGCCGTTGGTTTCGCACGGGTCGCGCTCTACCATGGATGCTTGGTCGCGTGAAGCTCGACGGGCACTGCCAGTTACACGGCCAATTTCCGACCGGTCACACTACATTTATGCTGAGAGGAGCAGAACTCGACCACCACGGATGGACGAAATGCTAGCCGACGATGTCGCAGTCGTCACAGGCGGGGCGAGCGGGATCGGTCGAGAGATCTGCGTAACATTAGCCGAACACGGTGCTGACGTCGTGGTGGTTGATAAACGGGAATCTCCCAGACAAGGGGGTGTGCCGACCCACGAACGGATCCAAAAGGAGACAGCCCAATCCGCCGTCTATGCCGCGTGTGACGTGTCCGATCTTGACGATCTCGAATCTGCAGTGGCTCGAGCTGACGAATTCGGTGGGGTATCGATTCTGGTAAACAATGCGGGAATATCTCACATTAATGATTTTCTTGAAACGACCGAGGTGGAGTACGACCAGCTGATGGATATCAATCTAAAAGCGCCGTTTTTTGCCTCACAATTCGCAGCCAAACGGATGGTAGCAGCGGATACGGAAGGCTCCATTGTCAATATCTCCAGCACTTCAGGAATTGCCGGCCGTCCACGGGGCGTACGCTACTGTACGTCGAAAGGCGGAATCCGTCTCATGACCTACGCACTCGCAGCGGAACTCGGCTCGCACGGGATCCGAGCGAACGCGATCTGTCCTGGTGTCATCGAGACGGGTTTGACCACAGGCGACCACGACATGTACGAAACGGGATCGGCCGCAGCGTATAAGCAATCAACGCCTCTCGGCCGGATCGGTCAGCCGAAGAACATTGCTGACGCTGTCCTCTATCTCGTAAGTCCGTATGCCGACTTCATTACGGCAGAGACGATTGTCGTTGACGGTGGAGAAACCAATACGAGACGAATGGATGTCGACCTTGAGGGCGACCACTAACGCGAACCCCGGTTGATACGTCGGGTAATTCAGTCGATTGAACCGTTGGCAGTCCTGTTGGATTCGGTTAGAGTTCGGATTCGTCAAGTCCGTACTCTTCGATTGCCCGTTCACGGGAGATGTATCCCTTGTTCACGTCGTCGATAACCCGTTGCGGCTGTCGTTCGGCTGGGGGGCCGTACCCGCCACCTCCGGGTGATTCGAGGTGAACTCGATCCCCGGACTCGAGGGACTGATTCTGTGCCTTCGTTCGAAGCGGTGGAACATCTCTTGCGCCGTCACGGACGATGAAAAACCGGGTTCCACGGGCCGGCTTTCCACCGGCAATCCCCGGGGGTGCATGATCCCCTCGATCGGCGAGTACCGACACGACGGCGTGGTCGGCCAGCACCTCGATCTCGTATTCCACACCGAAGCCGCCTCGATATTTCCCAGGCCCCTCCGAGTCTTCCCGAAGCGCGATTTGTGCCCAGCGAATCGGGGATCGGCTCTCCTGGACCTCGAGGGGAGGCATTCGAGCACGGCCGTAGACTGGCGCAGAGCTCGAAAGGCCATCGGCGTCCGAAAATGCCCCGTAGCCGCATGACACAGCGATCAGAACGACGAATTCCTCGTTTTCGTCCGTTTGGCCACCGATCAGTGTTGCTGCAGCCGTCGACCCCGGGTTGGCGGGAACTGACTCCGGGAGCGCTTTGGATAGCGCGCCGAGTACGACACCGATGACGTTCTGGGAGGTCTCTGTGTATCCACCGGTCGGTCGTGGAGCTGATACATCCAGAATAGAGTCGTCGGGGATGTCGAACGATACCGGGGTAAAACAGCCGGCGTTGATGGGTATATCTGGGAAGATATGCTTGAGGGTTAAATTACAGGCGCTCACCGTGGTTGATCTGGAGATATTGAGTGGCCCATCACATGATGGCGCCGTGCCGGAGAAATCAAGATTGATGTCAGTATTACGAACCTCGATCTCTAGCTCGATCGGCAGCGGTTCGTCTCGGACACCATCGTTGTCCAAGTGGTGTTTGAAGCTGTACGTGCCGTCGGTGATGTCCCGAATTCGAGCACGCATCTGGTGTTCCGACTGTGCCTTGAGGTCGTGGATCGCTTGTTCGATCGTCGCTACGCCGTATTCCCGACAAAGTGAAGAAAATCGTCTTTCACCGACCTCAATTGCGTTTTCCTGAGCTTTGAGATCCCCGTCGAGGTTTTCTGCCGTGCGAATGTTGGAGATGAGGAGTTCCGCGATCTCTGAATTGTATTCACCTTCGTCATAGAGTTTCAGACTAGGTATTTGGATTCCCTCCTGGTAGATCTCCTGTGATTCGGCCCCGAAGCCGCCCGGTGACGCTGCACCGATGTCGATCCAGTGGCCGGTATTCGCCAGGAAACTCACAAGTTTTCCATCGATGAACATCGGTTTTATGAGTTTCACGTCGTGAAGATGTGTACCGCCGACGTACGGATCGTTCGTGATGAACATATCGCCGGGGTTGATATCGTCGTCGTACTTCTCGAGAATGGATTCGATCGCGAAGTCCATGCAGCCGATGAAGATTTGGACGCCTTGCCCACCTTGGGCGATCATGTCGCCGTTTGGTTGATGGAGCCCTGCGGCCATGTCGAGGCCCTCTGAGATGATCGGGGAAAACGCGGACTGAACTAGTGTGAGTTCCATCTCTTCTACGAGCTGGTCGATCTTTCCCCGTATTACGGAGAGTGTGACAGGATCAACGTCTGTCGAGGAAGTCATGATGTTGCCTCCAGAATGAAGTTCCCGAACGTATCGACGTCGCATGTCATCCCGGGGCTGATAACGGTCGTCGTGTCAGGTTGCTCGACGATGGCTGGGCCATCGAACGTAACGTCGAGTGGAATCGGCTCCCGTCGATACACGGGTGTCGACAGCCACTCGTCGTCGAAGTACACGTCACGATTCCCGACGTGTGCGTCTCCAAGCGATCCATCGGTCGAGGCGCCGACGAACTCGGTAATGTCTGGGGTTGGAGTCGACCCCTCGACACTGACACGTATGTTGTCGACGACGATCGATCTATCCACCAACCGCGAATACTGTTGCCGGTAGGCGTCCTCGAAGGAACCGGTCAACTGATCCTTCGTCGGTTCCCCTGAAGGCATGGTGACCGTTACCGTGTGGCTCTGGCCCTCGTACTTCATTTTTGCCTCGTACGTCGTCTTCACGTCGGTGACGATCGCCTCCGCATCGTCGAGGAGAGCGCGTCCGTCGGTCTCGAGATCCGCGATGGTGTCACGGAACTCACCGATATCGAGGTTCGAGACAGTCTCGTCGATCCCCTGAACGTTATCATGTCTTGCATCGGCGACCACGCACCCCAAGGCCGACAGTGTGCCGGGAGAATACGGAATGATCGCCCGTCGAATGTCGCTCTCACGGAGAAGTTCACAGGCATGGAGCGGTCCAGCCCCACCGAACACCACTAACACGAACTCTCGCGGATCATGGCCTTGCTCGATGGAGATCTTTCGAAGCTCACCAACCATTTTCGTGACGGCGACGTCGATCACCGCCTGGGCTGCTTCGGCCCCTGTGAGATTCAATGGATCCGCAATCTCCGTTCTAAGGAGGTTTTCTGTTTTCTTGACGGCTAGCCCCTCTTGCTCCCCGATGGGATCATTGGGATTGATCCGACGAAGGACCAAGTTCGCATCAGTGATCGTGATATCACGTCCACCACGCCCGTAGCAAACCGGTCCCGGATCTGCACCGGCACTATCCGGACCTGTCCGTATCGTGGCGCCGCCGACAACCCTCGCTTTACTGCCACCGCCCGAAGCGATCGTTGAGATATCTGTCATCGGAATCCGGAGTGGAACCTGATACGCGATCTCGGTTTCCTGGGTCAGGACGGGATCACCTCCGGGAAGCAACGCAACGTCGAAACTCGTCCCACCCATGTCACATGATATAACGTTGTCATGTCCGGTCAGCCCTGCGAGATACGACGCCGCGGTCGCGCCAGCGGAGGGGCCTGACAAGATAGTGTGTGCGGGACGCCCCTTCGACACCTCAGCGGACGCCAGGCCGCCGTTCGACTGGACGAGCCAGACCTCACTCTCAAACTCTTTCTCTCCGAGTTCCTTCATGAGGCGGTCGAGATATGATGCGAGAACTGGCTGTGTGTATCCCGAAACGACGGTCGTGCTAGTTCGTCGAAATTCACGAATTTCAGGCATAACCTCCGATGATCGGACGATATAATTGTTCGGCCAAACCTCCCTGAGGGCGGCCTCGGCCTGCCGTTCGTTACGGTCGTTCTCGAATGAATTGAGGAAACAGATCGCGATGGCTTCCACGCCATCTGCGCGGAGTTCCTCGGCGACCCGTTGTATCTCGTCAGTTGATACGCTCTGTAGAACGGTTCCATCGCTATCCGTCCGTTCGGTTACGCCGTATCGATTGGTCCGTGGAATAATCGGTTCGTACTCACCACGAAGCCCCCAATGTTGTGGCCGATCCCGCCACCCTACCTCGAGCACGTCACGAAACCCCTCGGTTGTTATCAGGCCACAATCAGCGCCGTTTCGTTCCAGCACGGCGTTCGTCGTCACGGTGGTCCCGTGCAGCAACATGTCAATCGAAGATACATCAACGTCAAGTTCTGCCAGACAATTCATCAGCCCGATGTCCGGCTGTTCCGGTGTCGAGGACACTTTCGCGGTGTGAAGCGAACCAGACGATTCGTCAAAGTAGACGGCATCGGTGAACGTCCCACCGATGTCTACGCCGATGAGATCCATGGCAAGAAGGACCCTTACACTCCGATAAATCCTCCGGGTGATCGAAACGTTCCACCAACTATAAGCGTGCCTCGAGGAAGGCCAGATATCGGCCGATAGTCCGACCCCACGAGAAAATCAGGCCCTCAATGGTTCGCTCACCACCCCATGGCCAGCGAAACATGTTAGTAACGGTCTGGAGACATGGAAACGTATATGAGACACGAGTTCGACGGCGTCAAGCCGCTGACCCCGGATCAGTACGACCTCGACGTCTGTGACGACGAGACGCTGGTGGAGATGTACCGGACGATGCGGAAGATCAGGGAGTTCGAACTCGCCGCCGAAACGCTGATGGAACAAGGGGAGTTCCCGGGCGCCGTCCACCTGTACCTCGGCCAGGAGGCGGTCGCGACGGGCGTCTGTCTCGCGCTGGACGACGACGACATCATCGGGAGCACCCACCGCGGCCACGGCCACGTCCTCGCGAAGGGCGCCGACCCCGGGCTCATGATGGCCGAACTCGGCGCGAAGGAGACCGGGCCGAACGGCGGCCGCGGCGGCTCGATGCACATGCTTGACTTCTCGAAGGGCATCTTCGGGACGAACGGCATCGTCGGCGCCAGCGTCCCGCACGTCTCCGGCGGCATCCTCTCGGCCAAACTCGACGGCGAGGACCGCGCTGGCGTCGCGTTCTTCGGCGACGGCGCCTCGAACCAAGGCGTCGTCTTCGAGACGATGAACCTCGCCTCGATCTGGGACCTCCCCGTCGTGTTCCTCTGTGAGAACAACCAGTACGCGATCAGCACCCCCTCGTCGCTGTCGACCGCCGGCGACCGGATCTCCGATCGCGCGGCCGGCTTCGGGATGCCCGGCCGGACGATCGACGGCCAGAACGTCACCGAGGTGTACCGCGAGACGGCGGAGGCAGTCGCGGACGCCCGCTCGAACGACCACCCCGTGTTCATCGAGTGCGAGACGTACCGCCGCCACGGCCACTTCTCGGGCGAATCCGCGCTGTTCGAGAAGCGCGACCGCCACTACCGGTCCGACGAGGAGGTCGACGCCTGGGTCGACCACCGGGACCCCATCGAGCCGTTCGCCGCGGCCTTGGCCGACGCCGACGTCCTGTCGGCCGACGAGCGGGCGGCCATCGACGACGAGATGGAAGCACGTATCGAGACGGCCGTCGACGACATGCACGCCGCCGACTATCCCCCCGCCGCCGACACGATGACCGACGTCTACGCCGACCAGTCGTACTCGAGCATCCCGGCGCCGAAGTATCGGTGATTCGATGCCGGAGAAAAGCTACATCGCGACCATCATCGAATCGTACCACGAGGCCCTCGAGGACTTCGACTCGACGTTCGTGATGGGCGAGGACGTCGAGTACGCATTGATGGGGACGACGCGGGACCTCGCCACGGAGTTCGACGACGACCGGGTACGGGACACGCCCATCTCCGAACAGGGATTCACGGGTGTCGGGATCGGCGCGGCGATGGACGGGAAACGCCCGATCATCGAGTACCAGATCAATCCGATCCCCCACATCGCGATGGACCAGCTCGTGAACAACGCCCAGAAGCTCCGGCACATGTCCGGCGGCCAGGTTTCCGTCCCCCTGACCATCACCGTCCCCGGTGCCGGCGCCCCGGGCGGCAGCGCCGGTCAACACTCCGAAAACACCTGGCCGCAGCTTTTGAACTTCGGGATGAAAGTCGTCATCCCAAGCAGCCCGTACGACCAGAAGGGCCTGTTCCGGCAGGCGGTCCTGGATGACGACCCTGTCGTGATCTACTGGCCGGGCGCCGTCTACGGCGAACGCGAGGAGGTGCCGGACGAACCCTACACCATCCCGTTCGAGGACGCCGCCGTCAAACGCGAGGGCACGGACGTCACCATCGTCGCGGTCGGGGAGCTGGTGCCGATGGCGCTGTCGCTCGCCGAGTCCCTCGCCGACGAGGTGAGCATCGAGGTGGTCGATCCCCGCACGCTGCTGCCGCTCGACGAGGCGACGATCTTCGAGAGCGTCCGGAAGACCGGCCGGGTGGTCGTGGCCGACGACACGGCCCGGACGTGCGGTGCCGCCGCCGAGATCGCCTCGCGCATCGGCAACGAGTGTTTCTGGTACCTCGACGCCCCGGTGAAACGCGTGACGCGGGCCGACGTCCCGATCTCGTACAGTCCACCCCAGGAGGAGTTCGTGCTGCCCGACGAGTCGACGCTCGAACGGGCGGTGACCGACCTCGTCTCCTGACCGCGGGCCGCGGTCACCGCCCGCGGGTGACGAGCAACGTCTCCGCGGCCTCGATCCGGTCGGCGAGCGTCTCGAGGAACCGGGCGGCGTCGGCGCCGTCGACGACGCGGTGGTCGAACGACAGCGACAGCGGGAGTTCCCGGCGGAACGCGACGCCGTCGCCGTCCCTAACCGGGGTGTTCTGGATCGCGTTCACGCCGAGGATCGCGACCTGTGGCGGGTTGATAATCGGCGTGAACGCCTCGATGCCGAACGGCCCCAGGTTCGACACCGTGAACGTGCCGCCGGCGAGGTCGTCCATCGTGTACTCGCCCGACAGCGCCCGCTCCGTCACGTCGCGGCGTCGCGCGGAGATCGTCTCGATGGACGCCTCCCGGACGTCGTCGAGCACGGGTGCGATCAGCCCGCCGTCGATGTCGACGGCGACCCCGATGCGGTGTTCGTCGTGCAGCCGGTGGCGGTCGTCCTCGAACGTGGCGTTGAACGCGGGGTGGTCGGCCAGCGCCTCGCTGACGGCACACAGCAGCAGGTCGTTCAGCGTGACGTCGCCGTCCAGGGCGGCGTCGGCGACGTCGGTCGCCCGGAGCAGCGCCTCCGCGTCGACGGTCCGGTGGTGGGTGACGTGGACCGCCTCCCGGTAGCTACGGCCGAGCCGGTCGCTGATTGCCCGCCGCATGCCGTCCAGTTCCCGCTCCTCGAGGACCCCACGGTCGGCGACGTCACCGGCGGCCGCCGCCTCGACGTCGGCCGCCAGTACCGCGCCGTCGGGCCCGGAGCCTCGCACGGTAGCGAGGTCGACGCCCTCGGCCTCGGCGCGGCGCCGCGCACGCGGTGACGCGTCGTTGCGGCGCGGATCGCCGCCGGCCGTCGAGCCCCCGGCGTCGCCGGCGGTCGCGGCGGCCCGCTCGATGTCCTCGCTCGTGACGGCGCCCTTCGGGCCGGACCCCGCCACGTCCTCCACGGCGACCTCGAGTTCGCGGGCCCGCCGTCGGGCGGCCGGCGTGACCCGCGCGGGCTCGTCGTCGCCCGTCGCCGCTTGGGTGGCGGCGTCGGCCGCCGACGCGCCGTCGTCCTCGGCGGCGTCGGCCGGCTCGGGTTCAGTGTCGGCCGGAGACGCCTCCACGGCCACGCCGGCATCCTCGGCGGCCGCCTCGAGACTCGTGATGTCCTCGTCGGCCCTGGCGACGATACCGATCGGCAGCCCCGGCTCGGTCCGCTCACCCGCCTCGAGATACACCCGTCTGAGCACGCCGTCCTCCCGCGCCTCGATCTCCCCGATGGATTTCTCGGATTCGACCTCCGCCAGCACCGTCCCGGCCGACACCTCACCGCCCGCCGGCACGTGCCACTCCAGAAGCTCGCCGCTCTCCATCTGCATGCTGAGTTTCGGCATCTTGACGAGATAGCCCATACGCCGCACAGGAGCAGGGCCGTGAAATACGTTGTGCGGACCGGCCGCCGACGGTCAGCTGTACTCGCGGTCGAACTCGGGTGCCTCCCCGCGGCGGAACGCCGCCACCGCCTCGGCGTGTTCCGGGTCGTTCACGCACTGCCACTGGTACTCGATCGCCCGCTCGCAGTGGGCCTCGAACCCCTGCTGGGGGTCGACGAGTCTGTTGGTGTGTCTGACCGCCAACGCCGGCAACGCCCGGACGCGGTCAGCGAACCCTGTGGCCGCGTCGACGGCGTCGTCGACCACGTCGCTGACCAGCCCCAGGTCCTCGGCGGCCTCGGGCGTGATGTCGTCGCCCGTCAGGAGGTACTCGCGGGCCTTCGACTCGCCGATGAGCCGCGGAAGCAGCCACGCCCCGCCGTCTCCCGGGACGAGCCCGACCCTGACGAACCCCTCCCGGAGGACCGCGTTCGGCTGCATGAACCGGACATCGCAGGCGAGCGCGAAGTCACACCCGGCGCCGATCGCGGGCCCGTTGACGGCCGCCACCGACGGCTTCGCCAGATCGCGGAGCTGCCGGACGACGTTCTGGACGCCCCAGAGGAACCCGGCGTACTCCTCGGGCGTGCCATCGCTCCACTCGGGCATCTCGGTGACGTCCGCGCCCGCGCAGAACCCCTCCCCCGCACCGGTGAGGACGACGACGTACACCCCGTCGTCGTCGCGCACCCGGCGGAGTGCGTCGTTCAGTTCCGCGATCGTCGCGCCGGTGAACGCGTTGTACACGTCCGGGCGGTCGAGCATCACGGTGGCGATACCGTCGGCCGTCTCATACTGGATGTCGTCGTACATGACTATGGGGCGTGGATCGCGTGACCACGGGCCTGGTCGGCGGCCTCCGTAATGGCCTCCGCGAGCGTCGGATGGACGTGGACGACCGCGGCGAGATCGGCCAGGGTGTGCTGCTCGGCGATCGACAGCGACAGCTCGCCGACGAGTTCGGCGGCGTCGTCGCCGACCACCTGGCTGCCAAGCAGGCGGCCGGTGTCGGCGTCGGCGACCAGCTTGAGGTAGCCATCCGCGGCGTCGGCCGTCAGCGCCCGCCCGTTCGCCGCGAACGGACAGGAGCCGGTCACGACATCCTGGCCATCGCGTTCGGCCGCGGTGGCGGTGCGGCCGACGGTCGCGATCTGCGGGTCCGTGAACACGACCGCCGGGATCGGTCGATCCTGGGTGGTGACGTCGCGGCCGGCGATCGTCTCGGCGGCGACGACGCCCTCCATGCTCGCCTTGTGCGCCAACAGGGGTTCGCCGGCGACGTCGCCCACGGCGTACACGTGGCTGCACTCGGTTCGACAGCGCTCGTCGGTCGCGATGAACCCCTCGTCGGTCGTCGACACGCCGGCCGCCGCCGGCTCGACGGTCTCGGTAACGGGCTCCCGGCCGACGGCGACCAGGATCCGATCGCCCGCGACCGCCGTCCGGGCGCCGTCGGGCCCCGCGACGTCGACGGTGACGCCGTCGGCCGTCGCCTGCCAAGCCTCGGCGGTCGACTCGAGGTGGAACGTAATGCCTCGCTCGCGGGCCCGGTGCCGAACGGGCTCCGAGAGCGGGCGGGGGAACCCGGGCAACACCGAGTCCAGCGCCTCGACGACGGTCACGTCGGTCCCGAGCCGGGCGTAGACGGTCGACAGCTCCATCCCGATGTAGCCCGCGCCGACGACGACGAGCCGATCGGGCACCGTCTCGAGGGCGAGCGCCTCGCGGGAGTCCATGACGGGGTCCGAGTCGGGGTCGAACCCCGGGAGGGTGACCGGTCGGCTGCCGGTCGCGACGACGGCGTGGTCGAACTCGACCCGGCCGCCCGGCGTCCCGTCGACCCGCGCGGTGTGGGGCCCGCCGAAGGCCGCCCGTCCCGCGACGACGCGGACGCCGGTCGCGTCACACCGACGCTCGACGCCGCCGGCGAGGCGGTCGACGACGCCGTCGGTCCAACCGGCGAGCTCCCCGGGGTCGACGTACGGTTCGGCGTAGATTCCCATGTGCTCGCTGTCGGTGGCTGCCGTCACGCGATCGGTCGCCGTCAGGAGCGCCTTCGACGGAATACAACCGTGGTTGAGGCACACGCCGCCGAGCGCCGCCGCCTCGACGAGCGTCACGTCGAGGCCTCGCTGGGCGGCCCTGATCGCGCTCACGTAGCCGCCGGGGCCGCCACCGACGACGAGCACCTCCGTCGACTCGGGTAGCTCCGACTGATCCATCCGTGTCCTCGCGGGTAGTTTCGGCCCTCACTTAGCTATTGGCATCCCCGCACCGGGACGGAAACCGGACGGCCGCGGCGTCGACAGTAGCGAAGCGTTTTCACCGGGTGGCGGCGAACGGCGGACATGGATTCGATCGGCTGTCGAACGCTCGCGGATCTGTGGTCGGCGCAACTCGAGGCGGCGCCGGACCGCCGCTGGCTGGTGTTCGAATCCGCCGCCGGCGAGGTCGAGACGTCCACCTACCGGGAGTTCGACGACCGGACGCGACGGACCGCGCGGGCACTCCACGACGACGTCGGGGTTCGGCCCGGCGACCACGTGGCGCTGCACCTCCCGAACGGGCCTGCGTACCTCCTGGCGTGGTTCGGGCTGCTACGGCTCGGGGCGGTCGCCGTCCACTCTAACGTCACCCACACGGTCCGGGAAACCACCCACACGCTCGACGCCGGCGACGTGACCGCCGCCATCGCGGCGCCGAGCGTCATCGAGACGGTCCGGGCCGCCGCCGAGGGCACCGATGTCGACCGCATCGTCCCGACGTCGACAGACGGCGACGCTGCCGCCGACGCACCGACCGTCCTTCTGCGGGCCGCCGACCGGGCGAGCCCGACGCTCCCGGCCGTCGACGTGGCCGCCGACGACCCGGCACAGATCCTGTTTACCTCCGGCACGACGAGCGCGCCGAAGGGCGTGGTTCACACCCACGCGAACCTGGTGGCGGCGGGCGACCGCCAGGCGAAACACGTCGCGATCCGGGCCGACGATCGGAACGCGACCGCGCTGCCGCTGTACCACGTGAACGCCCAGACCAGCGCGCTGGGATCGCTGACGGCCGGTGCGACCTTCGTCCTCCTCGAGGAGTACGCCACCGACCGGATCATGGACCAACTGCGGACCCACCGGGCGACGATCACGGCGTTCATCGGCACGCAGGTCCGGGCCCTGCTCGCGGCGGACGCCGTCGACGACGACAACGACCTCCGGGCGATCACGTTCGCGATCAACGTCGACGACGACAAGAAGGCGGCGTTCGAGGCGGCCATCGACGCCCCGCTGCTCAACGGGTACGGGTTGACGGAGGCGATGTCGCTCGTGACGCTGGCGCCGATCCACGGCGACCGCCGCTGGCCCTCCGTCGGCCGGCCGACCGTCGACCGGTGGGTCACGCTCCGCGACGCGGACGGCGACTGCGTCCCGCGCGGCGAGACCGGCGAAATCGCGGTCCACGGCCGACGCGGCCGCACGATCTTCCAGCGGTACTACGGGCTGCCCGAGGAGACGGCAGCCGCGTTCACGGCGGACGGGGCGGTGTTGACCGGAGACCTCGGTCGCTTCGACGAGGCCGGCCACCTCCACTTCGTCGACCGCAAGAAGAACATTATAGAGACGCGCGGCGAGAACGTAAGCGAGCGAGAGGTCGAGGACGTCCTGGCGGCCCACGACGCCGTCGAGGCGGTCGCCGTCGTCGGCGTCCCCCACGAGATCTACGGTGAGGCGGTCAAAGCGTACGTCGAACGCGACGACGTGACGGCCGACGCGCTCAGACGCCACGCCAGCGAGCACCTCGCGTCGTTCAAGGTCCCCGCCGACATCGAGTTCGTCGAGACGCTGCCCCGGACGGGCGTCGGCAAGGTCGAGAAGAAGGCACTCCGCCGCCGACACGACACCGACGCGTAGATCGGGGGTAACGGCGCCGACGACGGGGTCGGCGGCTCGGACGGAAACAGGCTTTTTCAGGAGGGTTGCCGTCGGACGGGTATGGCGTTCGACGTGTACGTGACCCGTGACGACCGGGTCCCGGCGGTGGAGTACCGGATGGGCTTGACGCCGCTGTTCGAGGCACCAGACGTCTCCGTCACGTTCCTCCCGGAGCGCGACTACCACACGCTCCGCCCGACCGATATCGCCGGCGCGAACGCCGTGCTCTCGCTCGAGGACCTCATCACGGCCGAGACCTTCGCCGAGGCCGACGCGCTGCAGTGTATCGGTCGGTTCGGCGCCGGCCTCGACAACCTCGACATCGAGGCCTGCCGGATCGCGGCATCGTCGTCGTGAACGCACCCGAGGGCCCCGGCGGAGCGTCGCCCAGTCCACACTCGGGATGCTGTTGGTCTGTGCCAGCAACCTCCTCGTCCAGCACCAGGACCTCCGGGCCGGTGGCTTCGCCAACCGCTTTGCGAACCGCGGCGAACACCTCTACGGCAAGCGACTCGGAATCGTGGGGTTCGGCGAGATCGGCAAGCAGCTGCGAACGCTGGTCGAGCCGTTCGACATGGACGTGATCGTCACCGACCCCTACGTCGACGCGGCCACCATCGAGGCCCACGACGTCGACCGGGTGCCGCTGGCGGAACTGCTCGAGACGTCCGATTTCGTCACACTGCACTGTGGGCTCACGGACGAAACGAGCGGCATGCTCGACGCGGAGTCGTTCGAGACCATGCAATCGACCGCGTACCTGATCAACACGTCCCGGGGCGGCATCTACCCCGACGCCGCCCTCGCCGACGCCGTGCGGGACGGCCAGATCGCCGGGGCGGCCGTCGACGTCTTCGATGACGAACCCGACGTCGGGGACAACCCGCTGCTTTCGGTCGACGACGTGTTAACCACCCCGCACAGTGCCGGCGTGCTCCGGGAGGGCCTCGAGGAGATCGGCCGGTCGATCAGCGACTCGTTCCTGCGCGTGCGGGACGGCGAACTCCCGGCAAACGTCGTGAACCCGGCCGTGTACGACGACCCGGTGCCGCCGGCCAAGCGGTCGCCGACCTTCATCCGGACCGCCATCGGGAGCCACTACCGGGACTGACCACGCCGGGGACGGCGTCTGACGACCGGGGTCGTCCGAGCCATTCATCGAACCTTCATATGAGTGGCTCCCGAGTGGCGGTGTAATGGAGTTCGACCTGACCGACGAACAGCGGCTGTTGGTGCAGACGGCGACGGACATCGTGAAGGGGTTCGGCGAACCGTACTTCCGGGAGCGCCGCCTCGCCGAGGAGGTCCCCACCGAGTTCCTCGACGAGATCGCCGACGCGGGCTTTTTCGGGATCCCGCTGCCGACCGAGTACGGCGGCGAGGGCATGGGCGTCCTCGAGCTTTCGCTTGCGATCCGCGCCCTCGGCGAGGCGGGCGCCTGGGAGCACCTGAGTCGGTTCACGACGAACACGGTGTTCGGCGGCCTCACGCTGGCCGGCTACGGGTCCGACCGGCAGAAACGCGAGCACCTGGAGTCGATCGCCGCCGGCGACGAGGTGTGGGCACTCGGCGTGACGGAACCGGCGGCGGGTTCGAACATGCTCCGCACCCAGACGACCGCGGAACGGGAGGGCGACACGTTCGTCGTCGACGGGAGCAAGGTCTTCAACTCCGGGCTCGACGTCGCGGAACGGTACGTGCTGTTGACCCGAACGAAACCGTTCGACGAGGTCGAACGGCGGACCGACGGCCTCACGCTGTTCCTCGTCGACCCCGACGCCGACGGCATCGAGTACGAACCGGTCGAGCTGGACGTGTTCTGGCCCGCCGGCCACCGCACGTTCACCGTCCACATCGAGGACCTCCGGGTGTCCGAGGCACAGATCCTCGGGGAGCTCCACCGCGGCATCGAACCGATCTTCGACGTCCTGAACCCCGAACGGATCAGCACGGCCAGCGAACACGTCGCCCGCGGCACGTGGGCGCTCGACCGGGCGGTCGAGTACGCCAACGAGCGCGAGGTCTGGAATGAACCCATCGGAGCTCACCAGGGCGTCCAGCACCCTCTCGCGGAGTCGTACGCCGACCTCGAGACGGCCCGCCTCGCGGTCGACCGCGCGGCGGCCGCCCTCGATGCCGGCCACGACGACACCGCGGAGTACGCCAACGTCGCCCACCTGCAGGCCGCCGACGCGGCCTTCACCGCCGCCGACAACGCCGTCGAGACGTTCGGCGGCACGAGCGCCGTCGCCGACACCGGAATCACCGCCGTCTGGAGCCTGATCCGCCACCAGAAGATCGCGCCCGTGACGCGGAACATGAAACTGAACTTCATCGCGAACAACGTCCTCGACCTCCCCCGGTCGTACGGCACGTGACGACCCGCCCGCCTCGCGGTGTCGGACCCACCCGGGTCGGTCCGGCCGCGGGCGACTCACCGCGGTTCGACCGAAAGCCTAAGTCGGTCAGTGGAAACTGTGGCTACCATGAGTTCACAGATCACCGTGAGCGACTACGAGGACCGCCTCGGCCGCACCGAGCGGTACGACATCGGGGTCATCACCCGACGCGACGTCCGTCGGTACGCCCGGGCGGTCGAGGATGACAACCCGCTCTTCACCGATCTCGAGCACGCCCGCGAGCACGGGTTCGACGACCTCGTCGTTCCCCCGAACTACGTGTCGGCGATCATCGACCCGAGCGAGGGCACGCCGAGCGACCGCCTGCGGGAGGACGGCCTGGACCCGACCCGATACCCGATCGAGATGCCGGCCGACGCGGCGATGATCGGCGGGGGCCAACGGCTCGAGTTCGATCGGTACCTCACCGCCGGCGAACGCGTCACCGCCGAGGAGACGTTCGCCGACCTCTACCAGCGCGAGGGCTCGACGATGGGGACGTTGACGTTCCTCGAGACGGACACCGAGTACTTCGTCGGCGACGAGCGCGTGATCCGGTGTGAGAAGACGACGATCGCGGCCGACCGCCAATGACCGACCTCGCTGCACTCGCCGTCGGGGATCGCCTCCCGCGGCTTGAGAAACGCCCCGACTACGTCCAGCTGTTCCGCTACAGCGCGATCACGTGGAACGCCCACCGCATCCACTACGACCCCGAGTACGCCCGCACCGAGGGCCACCCGGACGTCCTCGTCCAACAGCACTTCCACGCGGCCGTCGTCCAGCAACAACTCATGCAGTGGCTCGGTGCCGACGGCCGTCTCACCGCCCTGGAGTGGCAGAACGTCGGCCGCGCGCTCCCCGGGGAGCCGCTGTACGCCGAGGCCGAAATCACGGCGATCGACCCCGACGACCGCACGGTGACGCTGGAGGTGTGGACGCGGAACGACGAGGACCGCTGTGCCGAAGGCACCGCCACCGTCACGGTCGCGTAAGTCCCGAGACGCCGGGCGACCGCGACCGCCGCCACTTGCGGACGCCGGCCACTGTCCTTCCACCGAGGTCCGATCAGGGTTCTCGGTCGAGGCTGAGGATCGTCACGGCGCCGACGGCGAGGGTGCCACCGATGTTGTGCTGGAGGCCGACTTCGGGCGCGTCGACCTGCCGGTCGCCCGCCTCGTCGCGGAGTTGCCAGACGAGCTCGCAGAGCTGGCTGACGCCGGTCGCGCCGATCGGGTGGCCCTTCGCCTTCAACCCGCCGCTGGGGTTCACCGGGAGCTCGCCGTCGAGCCCCGTCCGGCCGCTCGCGACGAAGGCGCCGCCGTCGCCCTTCTCGCAGAACCCCAGGTCCTCCATGTTCAGCAGTTCGGTGAACGTAAAACAGTCGTGCTGTTCGACGACGTCGACGTCGGCCGGGTCGACGCCGGCGTCCCGGTAGGCGCGGTCGGCCGCACGGACCGTCGCCTCGGCCGTCGTGTAGTCGTCGCGTTTCTCGAGGCTGTACGCCACGCAGCTGTTCCCGAGGCCCGACACCCACACCGGGGTGTCGGTGTACTCGCGGGCGACGTCGTCGCTCGCGAGGATGACGCAGGCGGCGCCGTCCGTCTGCGGCGAGCAGTCGTACAGGCCGAACGGGTACGAGACCGCCGGGGCCTCGAGGACGTCGTCGATGTCGACGGTGAAGTCGAAGTGGGAGTACTCACACCGGGTCCCGTTCTCGTGGTTCTTCACCGCGACCTCGGCCATCTGCTCGCGGGTCGTGCCGTACACCTCCATGTGGCGACGTGCGTACATGGCGAAGAACGCCGGCGCGGTCAATCCGCGCATCGAGGGCCGGGTCGTCACCGTCCGCATGAAGGCGTCGGTCGGTTTGTCCCGCATCTTCTCGGCGCCGACCACGACGACGACGTCGTGCCGGCCGGACCGGATCGAGTGGACGGCGTTCCTGACGGCGTCGCTCCCGGTGGCGCAGGCGTTCTCCACGCGGGTGATGGGGACGCCGTCGAGACCGACGGCCTCGCTGAGTCGCGCGCCGGACGTGATCTCCGCGTCGTTCGATAGCGTTCCGTACGCCGTTCCGAGCACGCCGGCGTCGACGTCGGCGATATCGATTCCCGCGTCGACGTGGTCGCGTGCGTTGGCGAACGCGCGGCTCATCATCTCGTAGTAGCCGACGTCGAACCGTTCGCCGAACGGGATCATGCCCGCACCGATGACCGCGGCGTCGCGCGTCACGGCGCCCCCTCGTCGGCCAGCCGGAACTTCGGTTCGTACAGCACCTGGCCGTCCTCTCGAGTGAACCGCTTGAACTCGATCGTGACGGCGTCGCCGATCTCGATGGCGTAGGGGTCGGCCACCTCGGTGAACATCCCGAGCACGTTGGCGCCTTCGGGCGTTTCGACGATGGCGATCGGGAGCGGCGTGTCGAACTCCTCGGGGAGGTACTGCTGGACGACGACGGTCAGGACCTCGCCGGCGGGCGTGAGTTCGACCGTCGACAGGTCGGTGCCGCCACAGTGGTAGCAGGCCTCGCTGGTCGGGTCGTCGAACCGCCCGCAGTCGCCACATTCGGTGCGTCGCAGGTCGTAGACGGTGAACCGGTCTCTGAACTGTCTGGGTGTGGTGTGCATCAGTGGTCTCGGAGGTTGTTCGTGTGGTCCAGGTAGTCAAGGTACGAGAGGTCGGTCGTCGACTCGGCGGGCAACGGTGAGGCGGCGACGTCGGCGGTCGCCGTGAGCGCCAGGGCGTCGGCGACCCCCGAGCCGTAGCCGCAGACGACGATCCGGTCGCCGCGATCCGCCGATAGCGCGGCGAGTGCGGCCAACGGCGCGGCCGCGGCGAGGTCGCCGACCTCGGCGACCAGGTCGGTGGCCGCGACGCGATCGGTCGGGACGTCGGCCGCACTCGCCGCGCTGTCGGCCCAGCCCGGTTCGGGTTGGTTCGCGACGAGACCGTCCACGGTCTCGGGCGTCCAGTCGGCTGCGGCGAGGACAGCCTCCAGGGCGCGTGCGGTCGTCTCGACGTACCCGCTGTCGCGCCGGAACCGGGCGTCCGCGAGGTGTCGCTCGGACTCGGCTGGAGCCTGCCACTCCTCGAGTATCGGCCGGGAACAGGTCCGCGTGGCCTCGACGGCGATGCCGTCCGTGTCGTCTTCTGTCTCGAGCAGGAGGGCGCCGGCACCCGCACCAACCGTCCCCTCACGGTCGGTGTCCGGTGCGGGCGTGGGCGCCTCGGCAGCCACAACCAACGCCTGCTGGGCGTCACCCGAGAGGCTATCGGTGGCCGTCCTGATCGCGGCGGTGCCGGCCCGGGCGGACTCCGTCAGCTCGAGCGTGTGGACGTCGGCCGGGAGACCGAGGGCGTCACACAGGACGGGCGCGGTCGAGCCGTAGTGGTAGGGTGGCGTCGTCGTGGCGAACACCACGACGTCGATTCGAGGGTTCGGGGGGAGCACCGATCGCGCAGCGCGGAGGCCGAGGGTGATCGCGTCGTCGTCGATCGCCTGAACGGCCTTCGCTTCGACGCCCCCGGTCCCACCGCCCCACTGGGTCCGCAGTCGGTCCGTAGGGAGGCGGAACGGGGGAAGGTACCCCGCGCTGGCGGTTACGCG
>CAZATR010000008.1:9704-36268 GCA_964488035.1 uncultured Natronomonas sp. | reverse complement strand
CTGCAGGTCGCCGACTTCGACGGCAACGGCCACCTCGACGTCTACGTCGCCGAGATGGGGAAGGGCCGCGACCCGGCCGACGCCGAACACCGGGTCTTCCGGAACCGCGGCGACGGCCGGTTCGATGAGACCGTCGTCGCGCGCGGCGTCCCGACCCACGAGGCGCGGGCCGTCGACGTCGACGGGGACGGCCGCGTCGACGTCATCGGCAAGGCCTACGGCCCGGACGTTCACGTCGACGTCTGGTACAACCGAACGTGACCGCCGCCGTCCACGAGACACTCACATGACAGACCACAGCCGGACCTCGACGCGATCCGCCGACGCGACGTCGACCGCCGCCGGCGACGGCGATCAACCGGCGGTCGCTCGGCCGCTCGTGAGCGCGGTCATCCCGACCTACGACCGGCCGTCCTACCTCCGGAGCGCCGTCGAGAGCGTCCTCGCCCAGACCCACGACCCGATCGAGCTCGTGGTCGTCGACGACCATTCCCCCCGTCCCGCGGCGGAGATCCTCGACGGCATGTCGCTGGGAGCCCTCGAGGCGGTCCGCTGCCGTCGGCACCCGGAGAACCGCGGCGTCAACGCCGCCCGGAACACGGGCATCGAGGCCGCCAGCGGCGAGTACGTCGCGTTCCTCGACGACGACGACCGGTGGCGCCCGGAGAAGACCGAGCGGCAGGTCGCCGCCTTCGAGGCGGCCGGCGACGACGTCGGCGTCGTCTACACCGGCCGGGTCGCCGTGCGTCACGACGACATCGCCTCCCGGGCGCCGCCGGCCGTCGACGGCGAACTGACGAGGGCGTTGCTCTGCCGGAACGTGGTCGGCAGCATGTCGGTCGTGATGGTCAGGGCCGACCTCGCGCGGACGGTCCCCCTGGACGAGGGGTTCCCGGCGTGGGCCGACCTGGCGTGGTACGTCGACCTCTCGCGGCACACCCGGTTCCGCCGGCTGCCCGACCCGCTCGTGGTCTACGAGTACACCTCCCACGGCAGGTTGAGCGACGACTTCGACAAGAAGCGGGCCGGCTACGGGCGGTTCCTCGAGAAGTACGACCCGGTGGCCGCCGAGTACGGCCCGGTGTTCCGCCGGAAGATGCGCGCCTTCGCGGCCTACCGTCTGGGCCGGACGGCGCTGCAGACCGGCGAGTACGCGACCGCCCGGCGGCTGCTCGCGACCGCCGTCGTCGGCTACCCGCTCGAACCCGCGTTCCTCCCCCAGCTCGCGGCCGCGGCCGGCGGTCGCCGGACCCACGCCGTCGCCAGACGCGGCCGGCGAGCGGTCCGAGCTATCGGCCGGGCGCTCGGCCGGGTCGCCCACCGGTAGCACTGCCGGGCCGACAACCCCCGTGGAGCTCTCCGGGAGCCCCTCCGGGCCGTTAACGGGTCAATAGGTATAGGTCGGCGGGCGGAACCGGCGTCCATGTCCGAGGACGCCCGTCGCGTGGTGTTCGTCTCACAGATGTTCCCGCCGGAGACCGGCGGGAACGCCTCTCGCATCCACGACACGGCGACGAACCTCGGGGACGACTGGCGGGCGACGGTGCTGTCGCCGCCGCCGACGCTGCCGCCCGGGACGTTCGACCGCAGCCGGCGCCGTGCGAGTACCGAGCGCGTCGACGGCGTCACCGTCCACCGGCTCTGGACCTGGCAGCCGACCGGCGAGAACCCCGGGCTGGTCCGCCGTCTCCCGTACTACCTCCTGTTCGGGCTGCACGCGATGTTGTGGCTGCTGTGGCACCGGCGCCGCTACGACGCCGTCGTCACGTCGACGCCGCCGATATCGACCGGCGCACCCGGGCTGGTGGCCGCCGCGCTCGGCGCGGCGTGGGTCGTCGACGTCCGCGACCTGTGGATCGACGCCTCCATCTCGCTCGGCTACATCGCGGCCGGCAGCCCGCTCGAACGGCTCGGCCGACGCTTTCAGCGGCTGGTGCTCCACACCGCCGACGGAATCACCGTGACGACGCCGACGCTCGGTGACGCCATCGCCGAGCAGTACGGCAGCGACCTCGCCGCGGCGACCGTCCTGCTCCCGAACGGCGTCGACACCGACGCGTTCCGACCGACCGATCCCACCGAGGCGAACGCTTTCACCTCCGCGACCGACGCCCGAGAGGGCCGGCCGAACGCCGCCGGCGACCCCGGTGGGTTCGACGTCGACACCGCCGCGACGGGCCCCCCGGCGACCGACGGCGGCGTGCCGACCATCGTCTACACCGGCAACCTCGGCAGCGCCCAGGCGCTCGCGGCCTGCGTCCGGGCCGTTCCGCACCTCGACTCGGACGCCGTCCTCCGGCTGGTCGGCGGCGGCGACGTCGCCGGCGACCTCCGCACGCTCGCCGAGGAGATCGGCGTGACCGACCGCGTCCGGTTCGACGCCCCCGTCCCGCGGGAGGCCGTCCCGGCGCTGCTCCGGGACGCGACCCTCGGCGTCGCCCCGCTCGCCGACGCCGACGCGCTCTCGTACGCCATGCCGACGAAGTGCTACGAGTACCTCGCCTGCGGCCTCCCGACCGTCGTCACCGGGCCCGGCGAGGTCGAGCGGTTCGCCGACCGCTCCGGCGGGGCCGTCCACGTCGAGCCGGACCCCGAGGCCCTCGCCGCGGCGTTCGACGACCTGCTGGCCGACCCGGCGACGCGCGAGCTGATGGCGCGACGCGGCCGCGCCTACGTCGTCGAGCACCACGACCGCCGCCGGCTGGCCGGTCGGCTCGCCGACACGCTCTCGGCGATCCTCGCGGGTGACGATCCAGCGCCGTCCGACGGGTCCGAGGCCACATCCGGGAGGCAGCCAGCGCCGTGATGGCGCCGCCCGCCGCCGAGCCGATGCGGACGCTGTACCTCGGCGCGCACACGCTCGCACGGATGCGGCCGCGGCAGCTGGCCGGCATCGCCGAGCGAACGGCCCGGGAACTCGTGGTGCCGGCGCTCCCGGTCGACGTCGACCGCCGATACGAGCGCCGCGTGCCCGCCGACCCGGCGGCCCGGACGGACCCGCTCGCGGCGAACACGGACCTGCGCCGGGACGCAACGCCGGCAGCCACCCGCCGTCGACACCGGACCGGGGCGCGGGCAGCGGCCGCCGGCACCCCTGCGTTCCTGAACCGGACGGCGCGCGTGACGACCGACGGGACCGTCGACTGGGACGCCGACCGCCTCGCCGCGCTCCCGCTGCAGTGGCGGCTGAAGCTCTACGGCTTCGAGCCGCTGGCGGACGCGCTGTACGGCTTCCCGCCCGACGGCGTCCCCGAGGCGGTCCGGCGGTCCCTCGACGGGTGGTGCCGGGACTGGCTCGACGCGGACGTGGACGCGGTCGGGATCGGGCGGGGCCGCTACCTCCGCGGCGCCTGGACGCCCTGGGCGGTGTCGCTTCGAATCGTCCGGTGGCTCCGCTATCTCGCCTGGCGCCGCCGGGACGGCCCCGACGAGGCGTCGTTCGACCGCGCGATCCGCCGCGAGATCTACCGGAACGCCCTGTTCCTCGAGCGCCACGTCGAGTGGGACGTCGACGGCAACCACCTCGTCGAGAACGGTACCGGCCTCCTGGCCGCCGGCCTGGCCTTCGACGTGGGCGGCTGGACCGAGACCGGAACGTCGATCCTGACGACCGCGGCCCGCGAACAGTTCCTCGACGACGGCTGCCACTACGAGCGCAGCCCGATGTACCACGCCGCCGTCCTGACGCGCTACCTCACGGCCGTCGACCTGCTGTCGCGGTACGGCCGCCCGGTCCCCGGCCGGCTCGAAACGACCGCCGCAGACGCCGCCGACTTCCTCGCGTACCTCCGGCCGCCCGACGGCGAGATCCCCCTGCTGAACGACGCCGTCCACGGGGAGGCCCCGCCGCTGGAGTCGTGTCTGCGCTACGCCCGCGCCGTCGGCCTCGCCCCGACGCCCCCGGCGTCCGGCACCACGGCCGCCCTCACGGCCGACGGGGCCGGCGACACCCGTCGGGCAGCCCACCGGGAACCAACCGAGGGCGACGGTACCGGCGACGATGGCTGCACGCGAAGCGATCCACCGGGCCACGCCGGGACCGTGGGCGAGTCGGGGTACTGCTGGCTCCGGACGGACGCGGGTTCGATGCTCGTCGACGGCGGCCCCGTCGGGCCGCCACACCTCCCCGGCCACTCCCACAGCGACACCCTGGGCGTGCTGCTCTGGATCGACGGCCGGCAGGTCGTCACCGACACGGGCACCTACGGCTACACCGCCGGGCCGCGACGGAACTACGCCCGCGGCGTCCGGAGCCACAACACGGTCCAGCTCGGCGACGCCGAACCGATTCCGCTGGGCGGGCGGTATCTCATGGGTCCCCGGCCGGAGCCCCGGAGCCGCGTCCGTCGCCGGTGTTCCGTGACGCTGTTCGAGGGCCGCTACGACGCACGGCCGCTGGCCGCGGCGCCCTACACTCACCACCGGGCCCTCTACGCGGGCGACGACTGGTGGCTCATCGACGACACCGTGACGGCCGTTGCGTCGCGGCGGGATGGACCGCCCGTCGAGGACGGCGGCACCGTGAGCCGACTCCACCTCCACCCGGACGTCGACCACCGCCACGAGGACGGAACCGTCAGGCTACGGACGGGCGCCGACCGCCCGATCCGGATCCACCCACTGGACGGGGCGACGGTCTCGACGGCCCGCCGACCGTACTTTCCCCGGTTCGGGCACGCGGTCGACCGGACTGTCGTCGAGATCCGCCCCGCCGCGGGCGACCCGGGACGCGTCGGGGTCGCGGTGACCGTCGGCGACCCACCCGGGGACGTCTCGCTGGAGACGGACGCCGACGGGTCGAGACGGATCCGTCTCGGGGACGGCGAACACCCGCTGCCCGCCACGCGGCTCGAACGCGACCGATGAGCCCGATCGACCTGCCGCGTCGCCACGGCGGATGACCCGACCGGAATCCGTGCGGGTCACCGAGTAGCCACACCCTACCTATGAGTGCGTCGTCCGAACCGCCGGTCATGTCGGAACCGCGCCAGCGGTGGGTGACCGCCACTGGTGACCTGCTCGTCGTCGGCCTCCTCGCCACGGTCGCCACGGCAACCGTCGTGGGCGCCGTCACCATCCCCGCGACGGTGCGCGTCGTACTCGGCGTGTTCCTCGTCCTCCTGGCACCGGGGTATGCGTTCGTCTCCCTCCTGTTGCCCCGCCGGACGATCCGGTCGAGGGTCCACGACCCGACCGGCGCCGCCGAACGGTCCGGGATCGCCGAACGGACCGACGACGCGCTCGCTGCCACCGACGCGCTCGCCGACACCGGCGACCACGAGGTCACGTGGGGCGGACGCCTGCTGCTGTCAGTCGGCCTGAGCGTGGTCGTCGTCCCGCTCGTCGCGCTGTCCCTCGAGTTCGCGGGGTGGCCGCTGAACCCCTGGAACACCGCCACCGCCGTCGGCGTCGTGACCGTCCTCCTGGTCGTGGTCGCCCTGGGCCGGCGGCTGCGGGTCGAGGCCGATCGCCGGGTCACGATCGGCCTCGGGCGCACCGTGACCCGGGCCCGCGGGCTGCGCACCGACGGCGGGGTCCGGACCCCGGCGCTCACCGTGGTGCTCGTCGCGGGCCTGGTCCTCGCGGCCGCCACCGTCGGGGTCGCGCTCGCGACGACCGAGAACGGCGAACGGTACACGGAGTTCTACCTGCTGACCGAATCCGAACCCGGTGCGCTCGTCGCCGACGGCTACCCGAGCCAGCTGACGGCCGGCGAACCCACCGGCCTCCACGTCGGGATCTCGAACGAGGAGGGCGAGACGGTCGGATACACCGTCGTGGTCCAGTTGCAGCGGGTGGACCGCCGCGGCGGATCCCCACAGGTCACCGAGCGGTTCGGCCTCGACAGCTTCGGGGTCGAGCTCCGGGAGGGCCGGACGATCGAGCGGCGACACGCCGTCGAACCGACCGTGACGGGCGAGGACTTCCGACTCGCGTACCTCCTGTACCGCGGCGAGCCGCCCGAGACCCCGTCCATGGCGAACGCCTACCGCTCGGTCCACCTCTGGGTGGACGTGACGGCCACCGAGGGAGACACGGGATAGATGTGGGGACCGAACCGGACCCGCCGATCTGGAGCCACGTCCGACGACCCCCGGGCCGTCCCCTCGGGACCGACCGCGGGGGACATCCGGACACCGCCGTCGACCCGGCGGCGGGACGGTGGTTCGCGACGGTTACCCGACGGCGGCGAACTCGAGGGCCAGCAGGTAGCCGAACGCGAGCCCGCCGACGAGGACCGCCACCCGGAGGAATCCCCAGCCGCGCGGTGGCTCCCGGTCGGGTCCGGCCACCAGTATCACCGTCACGAGCCCGACGTAGGAGAGGACGAAGTACGGGCGGACGCGGAACCGCCCGGCCGCCACGAAGGCGGCCGCCGTCACGGCCATGAGGAGGAGCTGCCACGTCAGTACCCGCCGGAGCGAACGGTTCGCCGACGTCCGCACGCACGCTCGGTCCATCGACGTCCGTACGCCGCCCGGCAGCCACGTCGTTATGACCCCCGTATCCCCGACGGCTCGGGCCGTCGTGTCACGGACGCTCGTGGCCGACGTATCCCCGACGCCGCCACGACCGGGCTCGCCCGGCCCGAAGCGGGGCGGCCGGAAGCCGGACCTGGAACGCCCGCTCGTCTCCGACGCCGGTGGCGCCCGAGCGATGCCGCACGGATGGCTCCGGGACCGGCTCTGGGGTCGGGATGGCGATGATCGACGCGAAACACCCGGCGATCGTCGGTGTGGCGTCGTTGCTCGTCGCCTGTGCCGTCCTCCTGACGGTGCCGCCGGCGTCCGGCTACGAGATATACATCTACACCGCCTACCCCTGGTACTTCTGGGCAGCAATCGTCGGCGCCATCGTCGGCGGGCAGGTGGCCGTCCTGGCCGCCGCGACGGGCGGTCGGGTCAACGGAAGCGCCGCCGGGTTCGGCGCCGCCGTCTCGGTCGGGGGCGTCCTCGTCGTGACCGTCCTACCGTCCCTCCGGGGGTATCCGGTGTACGGACGGGCCGACGTGCTCACGCACCTCGGGCTGATCGCTGACCTCGAGACGGTCGGCACTGCGGAAAACATCTACCCGCCGACCCACCTCGTCGTCCAGGCGCTGTCGGGCGCCACGGGCCTCGAACCGATGACGGTCATCCAGCTCCTCCCGGTCGCGTTCACGGGCGTGTTCCTCGGATCGCTCTACTACCTCGTCCGGCGACTGTACGACCGGCAGCGAGCCCTGTTCGCGCTGCCCTTCGTCCTGGCGCCGGTGCTCGCGGGCGCACACGTCACCGCGGTACCGTTCGCGCTCAGCCTGCTTTTCACGCCGCTCGTGGTCTACCTCCTGGTCGCCGAGCGGGCGACGGCCGCCCGTCCGGTCCGCCTGTTGCTCGCCGTCACGATCGTCGGCCTGGTGCTGTACCACCCGCTGACGGCGGTGTTCCTCCTCATCGTGCTGGCCCTCTATGCGGTGATCGAGCGAACCGTCGCCCCGGGCCGCGTCTCGCCGACCCCGGCGCGGGCTGCCCTCTTCGCCGGGGTCGTGTTCGGGGCCAGGTACCTCACCATGACCGGCATCCTCATCAGGTTCCAGACGGTCACGGACGACTTTCTCGGGGGCGGTGGCCGTTCCCAACTCGGGGGCACCGTCGACACCATCGAGCGAACCTCCCCGGAATTCGCCGACGTGCTCAAGATCGCCGTGTTCCAGTACGGCTCCACGGCGATCCTCTACGGGCTCGCGGCGTTGCTGCTCGCCGTCGTGGCGGGCCGGTGGCTCCGCGACCGCGGGTGGCCCGGACACGTCGCCGTGGTCTTCGGCGCGGTGACGGTGACCTTCGCCGGCCTGGGCGTGCTCTTTCTGACGAACGACTTCATCGTCGGGTTCGGCCGCCCGCTGGCCTTCGGGGAGATATTCGCGGCCGTCCTGGCCGGCAGCGTCTGGTACGTCGCTTGGCAGCGGACGGACCGGGCCGCCGGCCGCGCGGCGGTGACGGTGGCGCTCGTGGTGGTCCTGGCCGCGGTCGTCGGTCTCACCGTTGCGAGCACGTTCAGTTCCCCGATCGTCGCCGAGACCAACCAGCAGGTGACGGAGATGGAGCTCGACGGCATGGCGTGGACCTTCGAGAACAGGAACGACGAGATGCTCGTCGAGGAGTTCGGCATCGACCAGTACCGGTTCTACGACCTGCGCTACGGGGTCGAGAACGCGACAGCGACGGTGCGGCGAGAGGGAACGGTTCCGCCCGACCACTTCAACTACACCACCTACGAGACGCTCGGCCGCAGTTACGAGTCCGACCACTACCTGGTCCTGACGCGGCTGGGCCGGATCACCTACCCCGTGAAGTTCCCCGGCTACCGCGACCAGTGGGCGTTCACGCCGGCGGACTTCGCGCGCATCCAGTTCGATCCCACTGTCGCGCAGGTGTACGATAACGGCGAGTTCGAGACCTACCGGATCGACGGAACCGGGTCCGGCGTCGACCCGGCAGTGGGGTCGGCCAGCCCGGCCGAGCGGCCACGGTAGCCGCCGAATCGGTCAGGGAAGCGCCGGCAGCGGACGACTCCCGAAGCGCTCCGTCCGCTCTGTCCAACTCCATCCACGGAGGCCCCGGCGACCGATACCGGCAGCGGGTCCGGACGTGTGCCCTCACGGACGGTCGGCCGACGTGGAACAGCACGAACGACCCGCCGTCCGGCTACCGCTACCGGCCGTCCTCTCATCGCGATCACCGACCCTCCACCGGCAACCGAGAGGGGCTGCGGGAGCCGACCACGCACGGCGCGCGCCGAGCGGAGCACCGAACGGCCCCGTCGATCTGGCCCGTTCGTCGGTACGGGGGAGGTACCAGGCCCTCCGCTCACCGTTAATTCCCCATTATACCGACGCCGCCCCCGTGTTTCGGTCGTGTCGAATCGTCTGACTCTCCCGGTTTTTCTGGTATCCCTCCCGGGAAGTCACGGAAGAATGAAAATGTATTTTAAGTAATACTTATGCCGGGTAGGTTCCGACTACCACAGGCATGGCACGCAAGCTGGCACACACGAGAGGCGAACAGCGGCGGGACGCTGACGGCACCGCGACCGACGACGCCGTCCGGGTGGACCGACGGACGTTCGTCCGCGTCGGCGGTGCGACCGCGCTCGTCGCCGCGACCGGCCTCGGCGGCGTCGCCGGACAGACCACGGGCACCACCTACTACACCGCCTTCTCGTCCGGGGCGCTATGACGACCCTCGACGTCACCGACTACGGCGCCGTGGGCGACGGCTCGACCGACGACGCAGACGCGATCCAGGACGCGATCGAGGACGCGGACGCCGGCGACACCGTCTACGTCCCGGCCGGGACGTACAACGTGGAAGGGGACTTCGCGGTCCCCGTCGACTCGGCCGTTGTGGCGGACGACGTCACGTTCGAAGGCGACGGCGAGGAGACGATCGTCGAGTACGGCGGCGGGAACGGCGGCTCGAACACGGCCGTGTTCCGCTTCGACACGCGGGACGGCGGGTTCAGCGGGTGGGAGGTCCGCGACATGGTCGTCGACGGCGCCGAAGAGAACGTCTCCGGGGACCCGAACGTCGCCCACGCCATCTCGGTCGTTGGGTTCGAACGGGGTGACATCACGTTCAGGAACGTCAGGGTCCATAACGCCTACAACAACGGCTTCGGGCTGAACGGCTCCGGTATAACCTGCGAACACTGTACGTCGGAGGACAACAACCAACACGGCTTCTCCGCCGATACTCTCCCAGGGGACGACCCCATAACGTTCGACCACTGCTATTCCGCAAACAACGCGTCGACGCCCGGGTTCTACAACTTCGACGTCTCGGGCGGGAACGTCCTCGTCGTGGACTGCGTTTCGGACGGATCGAACTACCACGGGACGAAGACGACCCCCGAGGCGGACACCGTGACATACCGCCGCTGTCGGTTCAACGACAGCGCTCACAGCGGGTACATGCGCCCGGACGTTGACACCGAAATCGGGCAGGTCGCTGACGTGACGTTCGAGGACGTGATATGGGATGGCGCCGGACGCGGCTGGTATCTCTCACAGGACACCCGCTACCACATCGAGGGCGAGGTCGTCATCACGAACGTCGGGGACGACAACCCGAACTGCGTGGTAGCGATATCGGACGGCGGCGGCATCCAGGGTGCTGAGATCACGGGAAGCGGTCACCTCTACGTCAACAACACGGATTCCACGTCGAGCTTCCTGGATTACGAATCCCCCGAGTCCAGTTCCATCGAGCACGTCTCGGCCGCGAACAACTCGGGCGGTCTCGACGGTAACGGGAACCTGTCGATCGACACCCGCGATGACGCGGTGAAGACCGACATCGCTGGCGTTCCGACCGCCGCTGAGGTCGGCGCCTGGAGCGACGGCACGACGGACGACGACTCCACGAGCGACGACACCCCAACCTCGACCGACCCCGGCTTCGACGCCTGGACACCGCGGTGGGCGGCGACGACCGACGACTGGCACGTACTCGAGGGACCCGGCTTCGAGGGCGGCCACGCCCTCGCGTTCCAGCACGACGGCCCCGAGCGGACGCGGTACGCCATCTCGTGGGACGAGGTGGGCACGCCGGCTGACGTCGAGGTCATGGACCGCTTCCGGGTTCCCGCCTTCACCGACGACGAGGGGTTCGGATTCCATGCCCGCGTCCACCTCCGGTCGTCGACGGCCGGCGGCGCCGAGAACGGCTACTGGCTCGAGGTCGATTCGCCGAACGACGCGTTCCGCCTCGCGAAGTACACGGATGGCGGTCTCACCACGCTGGCCCGCTTCGGCTCTCCGAGCGACGGGGTCGCCTACCACCGTCGGTTCCGCGCGGCCGGGGAGACTATCCGGGCGAAGGTGTGGCCGGCCGCCGAGGCCGAGCCCGCCGAGTGGGACGCCGAGGTGACCGACGGCGACCACGCCGACGGCTGGGTCGGCGTCGGCTCCTACGACGGCGAACTGGTTGAGACGGACGCGATCGCCGTCGGCGTCGACGGCGCGTCCGCATCGCTATCGCCGGGCGACGAACCCCCGGCGCTCGAGTGGGTCGATCCGGCCGAGGGCGAGACGGTGTCCGGCGACGTCCCGGTGGCGGTTGACGCCAGCGACGCGGAGGACCCGCCGGATGCGCTCACCGTCGAGTACCGCGTCGACGACGGGAGCTGGACGGTGACGAGCTACGACGCCGACGCCGGGAACCACGCGGCGTCGTGGGACTCGACGACCGTATCCGACGGAACGCACACTCTCTCCGCACGCGTGGCCGACACCGCAGGCAACACGGCGAGCGCGCCGGTCGACGTGACCGTGGACAACGCACTGGCGGTCGAGACGGTCGGTGCCGAGGGCGTGACCGCCGACGGGACGACGCTGGTCGGGGACCTCACGAACCTCGGGTCGGCGAGCTCGGCCACCGGCTCGTTCGAGTACCGGCGACGCGGAACGACAGCCTGGACCGTCGTCGGCGACCGCACCCTCTCGGCCGAGGGCCGGTTCGAGACGACGGCGAGCGACCTGTCGGCCGACACCGGGTACGAGTTCCGCGCCGTCGTCGAGGCGGACGACCGAGCCGCGGGCTCGACGGTCGCCTTCGAGACCGGTGACGGCGGTGGGTCGAGCCTCGTCATCGACCGCTTCGAGTACGTCGACCACAGCAACCCGGCCTGGAGCCGGTACGACGTCGCCTGGACGGTCTCCGATCCCGACGGCGCACTCAACACCGTCGTCACGGAACTGCGGTACGGTGGCGTGACGGTCGCCGCCGAAAGCACGAACGTCACGGGCGCCACCGCGAGTCACTCCCACGAACTCCGGGTAAAGGGACCGGTCGACGAGATAGTGGTCACCGTCAACGACACCGAAAACGACGTCGCGACCGAGTCCCGAAACGTCTGACCCCGACCGTTCCGCGTCCGGGTCGACCCTCGCACCGACAGCGCGGGGTCGTTGCCGGGACCGTCCGTCGACAGCGTGGACCGCTACCAGGCCGATTCGGCTCCGACCTCGTTCGCGGTCGGCACGTGTCCGAGTCCGTCGGAGAGGATGCGACCGAGATGTCCGACGTTCTCCGGGAGTTCGTCCAGCAAATCCAGCCGTTTCTTCCGGTAGGCCTCCCGGGTGTATCGCTCCTCGACGACGAGGCCGTCGTGGTCCGCGACCAGGTCACCACCCGGGTTGTTCGCGTGGACGTACGTGTCGATGCGCGCCGGCTCGGAGCTGCCGTAGCGCAACCCGGTGCCGTTCCGTGCGTCGTACGACATCACGAGCGACGCGTCGATCGTGGCGTTGTCGCGGACCATGATGTTCCCCGCGTTCTCCCCCGACCCGTTGTTCCCCCGGGCGAGTATCCCGTCGATCCGGTAATCCGTATCGAAGCCGAACCTGAACCCGGCCTCGGCGTTCCCCTCGGCGATCACGTCCGTAAACCGGACCGCAGCACGCTGGCCGGTGACCGTCTCCGACGTCGGCCGGTTGTAGCCGAGCGTCTCGTTGTCCGAGAACCGGCACCGGCGATAGGTCGTCTCGAGCACCTCCGGGGTCGTCTTCGTGCCCTCGCGGTTGTTCTCGGCGACGAAGTCCTCGACGAGGACCTTCCCGCCGGAGCAGTCGATCCCGTACAGGCCGTTGTCGACCGCGTAGCTGCGCCGGACGGTTATCGGTGGGTCGACGCTCCGGTTGTCGCCCCACGAGTCGGCGGCGATCCCGTGGAGCTTGCAGTCGCTCGCGGTACACCGGACGAGCGAGCAGCCACCGTGGGCAACCCGGAAGCCGTTCTGATTCGCACGGATCGAACGAACGCCCCGGACCGTGACGTCGGCGAGGGCCTCGTCGGAGTCGGACTTCCCGATGTTGACGTTCCAGCCGCCGTCGCCGTCGGCCTGTTCCTGCTCGTCCGCGGCACCGTCGATCGTGAGGTTCTCGAGGCGGAACCCCTGGACGCCGGACCGGATCCGGACTTCGAACACCTTGTGGTCGCTCTCGTGTCCGCCGTCCATCCTGACGACGCTTTCGCCCCCCGTCCCCCGGAGCGTCAGGTTCCTCGCGTGTTCGTCGCCGTCGATCGGTATCGCGGTCACCCCAGCCCGGCCCTTGTCGGGTCCGGCGACGAGCGTGGTGCCCGGCGGAAACACGACCACGTCGCCCGGATCAGCGGCGGCGATCGCGGCTCGAACCGCCTCGGTGTCGTCGGTCTCCCCGTCGACCGCCGCACCGTAGTCCCGGATGTCGAGGCGGTCACCGCTGCCCGGTGAGCCGGCGGGTGGTTGTGTCGCCGGGGAGCTGCCGTCCGGCCCGCCGTCGTCCCGGTCGTCGCTCGAGTCGTTACACCCGGCGAGACAGACGGCTGCAACCGCACAGCTTTCCAGCAGATGCCGTCGCGTTACCATTCGGTAGTGCAAGCAACCGGGAGTGGAAAGTTAGCAACCGGTTACCGGGAGGGGTCGAATCGGTGCGTCCGGGTCGAATCGGTGCGTCCGGGTCGGAGCGGGCCGTGCCGGTCGGACGGGCCCGACGGTGCGGGTCGGGTCGCCGGTCGGTCGTCACCGGTGACTGGCCTCCGTGCGGAGTTGCTGGACGTCCGGATGAGCAACCGTAGCGTGCTCACCGACCCCCGTGTCCACCACGTGGGTCCGATAGCGTTGCCAGCGCTCGTGGCGAGCGAACACGCGAACGGGTATCTGGTCGATGCCGAGGAGCTTCGCGACCGCCAACCGGTGGCGGCCGTTGTAGTTGAACAGCAGGGTCCCGTCCCGGGAGATATTGACGTCGACCTCGTGGTGCTGGGGGCAGGGGAACGACTTGCGGCCCAGCGGGGCGCCACCGTGGGCAGCCAGCTGGCGCTGTGTGCGGTAGCCGTGCCGGGCGACGGACTCGTAGAGTGCCTCGACGCCGGCGAGGCGCCGCTCCATCGTCTCGACGTCCGGATACTGCCCGAGTCTGTCGGGGTGCTCCCGAACCCACCGGTACCAGTCGGTCTCCGACCACGGGACGTCCGCCTCGAAGTGGGCCACCATCGACCGGTAGAGGGCGTGATCCTCGAACAGCGCCCGGACCGGCGGGTCGAACGCCCGCGTGTACCACACGCCGTCGTGGATCGGGCGACGGTCCCAGTCGCCGGCGACGACGTGGGAGCCGTGCCTCGACAGGTCGCACTGGGCCATCAGCGACGGCAGCGTGCAGTATTCGATGGCGTCGGGATCGACCCACAGGAGCTCGTAGGGCCGAGGTGCCGCCATCCCGTACCTCCGGCGGTACCGCCAGTACCGGATCCTCGCGCCCGCCACCCGGCCGAGCTCCGCGATCGTCTCGGCAGGATCCGGAGGAACACGCATGCGTCGGGCGGCGTGTTCGCGGCAACCGGTCATAGGTAGGATGCGGCTAATGTTCGCCTCGACGGCCTACCCGGGGTGCCCCGCGTGGCGCCGTCCAGCGATCACCCAACGTCCATCTCGCCGAACCCGAGCAGCCAGCTGTCCGGGTCGCGGACGTCGAGGTCGCCGAGGTGCCACCCGGTCGCACCCGTGTCGAACGGCCGAACGACGAACGGACGCGTGCCGAACCAGCGGCCGAGTACGGGCGCGTCGCTGCCGACGAACCCAAAGGCAGCGAGCAGCCCTGTGGGGACGTCGTCGACGAGCGTCGAGACGAGCGGGACGTCGCCCGCGTCACGGAGCGCCCGGGCGACCAGGGCGGTGGTAACGGCTTCCGCGCGTCCGCACCTGGGCTGGAACTCCATGAACCGGGTGCCGTCTCCGCCCGTGGCGAACACCGTCGCGCCGACCACGGTGCCGTTCCGTCGGGCGACGTAGGTGGCGTACCGGCGGTCGGGGCGGGCGTACCGCCACGCGTAGAACCGCTCGTCCCGGGGGACGTGGAGCCGGTCCGGGGCGGGCCGGGCGACGTCGGCGAGCAGCGCCGCCGGGACGCCCTCGTGGCGCTCGACCGCGATGGAAGCGGTGTCGGGGGTTCGGACCCGCTCGAGCAGGCCGAGCCAGCCGGTCGTCGCGGCGTCGAGCGGCGCCCTGAACGGCCGGGGCACCGCCCCGAGGAGCGCCGACGGCGCCTGGACGCGGTGGTAGACGGGGAGGTCCGCGACCGGCTCCCATCCGAGATCCAGGTTGGCGCCGAGCGACACCTCGTTCGGGAAGTTGAACGCGATGGTGGGACCGTCGTCCCCGTAGGTGTCGAGGGCGCGCTCGGTCATCCGGGTGAAGAGCCCGCGGCGCCGGTGGTCGGGGTGCACCATCGTGTCGCACGGCTGGTAGGCGTCGACGTCGCCGTCGGGCGTGCGGAGCGAAAGCGCCAGCAGCGACCGGGCGCCGACGAGTTCGTCCCCGCGTTCGGCGACCACGATGGAAACGCCGTCGGCGTAGGGGTTCGCGGTGTACTTCCAGTCGAACCACGCCCGCGTCGGCCGGCTCCCGAACACGTCGCCGTGGAGGTCGAGGTAGGCCGAACGGTCCGCCGTCCGGAACTCCCGGACGTCGTACGGCGCCTGTTCGGCGGCGGTCGCCCCGGTCACGGGACCGGCGCCTCCGCGTCGGCGAGCGTGCGGTCGGCGACCTGTGCCATGGTCTCGACCCGGAGGTCGGTCCCGTCGTGGCGGGCGGCGACGTACGCGAGGACGGCGTCGATCCGGTCGCGGTAGGCGGCGTGGGTCAGGTCGTTCGGGTGCAGCCACATGTGGAACACGCCGCCGTCGCGGCGGGCCCGCTCGACGCCGAGTCTGGCGAGCCGGAGTGCCGGGTCGGGTCCGGCCGCTGTGAGGGCGCGCCAGCGGCGGCCCCGGAAGCCGCCGAGGTACAGCGACGCGGGGAGTACGACGAGTCCGTGCCGGGAGACCCGCGTCGAGACGGCCGGCGGCGCCGCGGCTCCGGTCGCGGCGCCGGCCAGCGACGCCGCGCCGCGGAGCCCCGGGACGGCCGGCAGTCGGTGGGGTCGCCGACCCCGGTAGCACCGGAAGCCGTGGGCCGCGAGCACGTCCCGGTGGGCGATCCGGTTCCGGGGGAAGACGAACGTCGTGAACGCGATGTCGTGGCGGTCGGCGACGGCGCGGGCGTGGCGACACTCCGCGTCGGCGACGGCTCGTGGGATCTCGGTGAACACCGGGTGGGTGAAGCTGTGGCAGGCGAGTTCGTGGTCGACGTCGACGTCGGCGACGGCCGCGACGAGGTCGGCGCTGTGCCACGCGTCGGGGCGCTCGGCGACGCTGCTGCGATACGGCTCGAACCACGACGCCGGGAGGCGGGTGGTCCGTGCCGATGTCGTCGGTCGCGTCGGCGAGCAGGTGCCCGACGACCGCCCAGGTCGCCGGGAGTCCGTGGTGATCGAACCGGTCGAGGAGCCACGTCCACGCCGGCCGGGCGGCGGCGACGCGGCGACGGTCGGCCTGCGAGGGCGGGCGGCGGTCGTGGGAGCCCCACGCGAGTTCGGCGTCCAGGGAGACGACGACGCTGCCGGGGCCGCTACTCATCGTAGCCGAGCATCCGGAGCCGGGTCTTGACGTCGTCGCCGACGTCGACGTCCGACGACGCGGTCTCGTTGCTCCGGGCGACGGCCAAGCGTTCGGTCAGGGCCGTCCCCAGCCGCCGCCGGGCGTCCGGGCGCTCGGCCAGGACGTCGGTGGTCTCGCCGGGGTCGGCAACGCGGTCGTACAGCCGCTCGGCGCCGGTCTCGAGGTCGCGGATCAGCTTGTAGCGCTCGGTGGCGACCATCGCCACGCCGGTGTCGCTGCCGTGGCCGCCGGCGAACGCCACCCGCCCGTCGGGCGGGGCGTCGAGGACGGTACCCAGCGAGTCGCCGACACAGACCGACGGGACGGGGACGCCGGCGTGGGCCAGTAACGTCGGGACGATGTCGACGTTGGAGACGGGCGTCGGGACGGGACCGCCGTCGAACCCGGGACCGGCGACCACGAGCGGGACGTGGACCAGTTCGTCGTGGAGGGCACCGTCCGGGTGGAAGACGAGGTCGTGGCTGCCGAAGGCCTCGCCGTGGTCCGAGCCGAACACGACGAGCGGGTCCCCGCCGTCCGTCCGGGCTTCGAGGACGTCCAACAGCTCCGAGAGCCGGCGGTCGAGGTTGGCGACCTCGCCGGCGTACAGCCGCTCGAGCCGGCGGAGGTCGGCCGGGTCGGCGTCGGCGCGCTGCTTGTTCACCCGGTGGAACAGCTTGACCGCGGCGCGCTTGGATTCGGTCTCGCCCGGCATCCCCTCGTGGGGGTAGTAGGGTGTGTGGACGTCCATGTAGTGGATCCAGAGGAACCGAGGGCCGGTCGTGGCCGCGAGGTACTCGTCGACGGCGGCGTTGACCTCCGCAGCGGGCACGTAGGGGTCGCCGCCGAGCTGGACGCCGAGCCGTTCGCCGGCGGCGCCGTAGGCCGACCGGACGAACGAGGCGGTCCGGGTCGACGGCAGTGCCTCCTTGATACGGGGCCAGTACTTCGAGGAGAGCGTCGTCCGGTCGACGCTCTCGTCGGTGTCCCGGCCCATGTAGTAGTCGAAGCCGCGGTCGTAGCCGTAGGTCGTGCTGAGGTACGGGTTGGTGTTGAAGCCGGCCGTCGTGTAGCCGGCCTCCGAGAGCAGTTCGGCGAGGTGTGGCCGCCCGGCGTCGAAGCCGCCCTCGACGGAACCGAACATCCAGGGGTAGGTGCCGCTGAATATCGAGAGGAAGGATGCCTTGGTGATCGTCGCGTTCGAGAAGGCGTTCGTGAAGAACGTCCCGTCGGCCGAGAGCCGCGAGACGCCGGACAGCGCCGGATCGGGCGCCTCGTTCTCGGCGACAGCGTCGTACCGGAGCGAGTCGACCGTGATCAGGACGACGTCGCCGGCGAGGTCGGCCGTCCCGTCCCGCTCCCGGCCCCCATCCGTACGTACTCGCTGATCGGCGCCGCCGGCCCGCGCTCGGGAGCCGTTACCGGTGGCGACCGTCCGGGAGGCTGGCTTCTCGGCGACTCCGCTCGTGTCGGCAGTCATGGCTGTGACCTGCCCGGCCGAGGGCAAGGTTATGGACGGGCTATCGATCCGGGTCACCGTCGGTCGGCCGCGGTTGGGGTCCGCCGGGTCTCGCGGCCGCCGATTAGGGCGGGGGATCGGCGGATGGTACCGCTGGCGACTCGGGCGTGCCGTCTGCCGCGAGGCCGGCGAAGAAGGCGGCCATGAGGGCGCCGACGGTGGCGGGGTCGTTCTCGCGTCGGGCGCGGCGCTGCCCGGCGTCGCCGATCCGCCGCCGCTCGGCCGGGTCCGACAGGAGGCCATCGAGGCGCGTCCGGAGGTCGTCGGTGGTCGGGTCGACGAGGTAGCCGGTCTCGCCGTCGGTGATCTGGTCGACCATCCCGTGGGCGCGGTTCGCGACGACCGGAAGACCGGCCAGCTGGGCCTCGAGGACGGCGTTCGGGTAGCCGTCGAGCGTCGAAACGTACGCGAAGACGTCGGCGAGGGCGTACAGGTCGGCGACCGCCTCGACGTGGCCGGGCGCGTGGACGCGGCGCCGGACCGAGGGCGACCGGACGGCGTCGTCGATGGCGGCCACGACGTCGTCGTGGTACCGGCCGCCGCCGGCGACGACGTAGGAGAGCTCGGGGTCGGCAGCCAGGAGCGGTTCGACCGCCGGGAGGATGCGCTCGACGCCGTCGCGTTTGGCGCGGAACGCCAGGTTCGTCACCGTGAGCAGGACGCAGTCGGTGTCGACGCCGAGGGCGGCCCGGGCCGCGTCTGCCGACCCGACCGCGTCGGACCCGGTCGTGGTGGGGACGGGAACGACGCCGATACGGGAGCGGGGGCAGCCGGTCCGGCGGTGGACGACTCTGGCCAGGTCGGTCGAGACCGGGAGGAAGGCGTCGGCGACGCCGAGGACGTACCGGTTCAGCCCGTCGCTCAGTCGGTGCCGGAGGTACGTTGGGAGGTCCCGGCTGGCCAGGGCGGGGTCGAGCCGCTCCTCCCGGAGGGTCCGCCAGGGGTCGCCGACGAGCCGGGCCACGACCGGGACGTCGTGGCGGTGAGCTATCCAGGTGGCGGGCGCGCCGAGCGTCTCGTAGCAGTCCAGGAGGAGGAAGTCCGGGTCGTGACGGGCGATCGCCCGCGCCGTCGCCCGATGGCTCGACGCGACCCGTTCGATGGGACCCACGTCGTCGTCGAGTTCCAGGAGGGTGACGTCCAGGTCGGTGGTGGCGAGGGGAACACGAATCTCGTCGGGCCGGTGGGCGGTGACGGCCAGGACCGAGACGGCCGACGGCGCGACCGCGGCGTCGTCGTCGGACGGCCTCGCGGTCCGTGTCACCGGATCGCCTCCCGGTGGATCTCCCGGAGGCGGCGCGCGTGGTCGGTCCACGTCCAGCCCTCGGCCTCGAGACGGGTGCGGCCCGCGAGGCCCATCGCGCGGAGCCGATCCGGGTCGTCGGTCAGCGCCGCGAGCGCGTCGGCGAGCGCGTCGACGTCGCCGGGCGGGACGAGCCGCCCGGTCTCGCCGTCGCGGACCTGCTCCGGGACGCCGCCGACGGCCGTCGCCAGGACGGCGGTCTGGCTCGCCATCGCCTCGTAGATGACGGTCGGGCGGCCCTCGGCGTGGCTCGGGAGCACGAGGAGGTCGGCGGCCGCGAACCACTCCCGGAGCTCGTCCGACGGGAGGCCGGTCAGGACGCGGGCGCGGGGGTCGTCTCGATCGCCGTCCGCCCGGACGGGGTCGTCCGTCCCGTTCCCGTCGGCAGCCCCCCCGTCGCGGTCGGTCGGTGTCCCGGTCCGATCGCCCTCCGGTCCGTGTAGGTCTGCGACGGCGCGGCGGAGGTCGGCCTCGAGGTCGCCGCCGTGGCCCACGAAGGCGAAGTGGACGCTTGGAAAGCGACGACGGGCGAGCAGGTCGACCAGCTCCGGGACGCCCTTGCGTTCGGAGAACTGCCCGACGAAGAGCACGAGCGGCGCCTCGGGCGGGACGTCGCGCTCGCGCCGCAGGCGCGGCCGGTCGGCCAGCGGGAACGCGTCGGGGTCGGCGCCGATGGGGACCGTCCGGACGGTCGAGGGGTCGGCGAGCTGCCGAGCCCGGTCGGCCAGGGCGTCGCTCACGCAGAGGACGCCCTCGGCGGCCCGGAGCGTCTCCCGGACCCGCCGGGCGACGCCCGGCGGCAGATCGTCGTAGCCGTTGAGGAAGGCGCCGTGGGCGACGACGAACAGCGGGCGGTCGTGGTCGCGGGCGTAGGGGAGCAGCCCGTAGCCGTCGGGGTAGACGTGGCAGGCGTGGACGACGTCGGGCGTGTCGAACGTTTCCTCGACGTACCGGGGAATTCGGCGGGCGTAGGAGTCCCCCGAGACCGCATAGAGCAGCTGTTTCGGGAGCAGGTACCAGAACCGCGGGTGGTGGACGGTGTAGCCGTCCCACGCCTCCGTGTCCGGGATGGCGGCGTACCGGGAGTAGGGGCCGACCGGCGGCGCGAACGGGCGTGGCGAGACGGCCTCGAGGTCGACTCCCGTCGCCGCGAGCGCACGCAGGCTCCGTCGGTTGAATAGCCCGGTGTGAGGGTGTATGGCGTCCGGGTGGTTGATGGCGCCGGCGAGAACCGAGTACATGGCCTGGATGCGGCTCCCTGGAACGGCCGTCGGGATTGGTATGCGCAGCCTACCGCGTTGCGTTCCCAACGGTGGGCGGTCGACGGTTACCGGTCGAATCCGTTCCCGTCATCGCCCATTCCGCTCCCCGCCTCATCCGTCCCGATCTCGGTCACCGCGCGTCCCGGTGGCGAGCGAGAGCATCGCTCGTGCGACGGTCGACGCCGCCAAGCCGATGCCGGCGCCGACGGCGAACACGACGACGAGGAGGGCACGCGTAACGGCGCCGCCGAACAGGCCGAGCAGCCCGACCGCCGACCCGAGTGCCGTGGCGGCCACCACGACCCCGGCACCGGCCCGGGCGCCGGGCCGGGGCAGGGTCTCGCGGCCGATGGCCCACAGCAGCTCCAGGCCGTGGAGCACCGGGTTCGTGGAGCTCGGGGCGTCGACGTCGTAGTCGATGGTCGCGGGGACCTCGGCGACGGCGAGGTCCTCGCGTGCGGCGTGGAACAGCAGATCGAGGCTGGCGCCCATCCCCTCGCCGATCGTGCCGCTGTCGGCGATCGAGCGGACCGCCGCCCGGTTGTACGCCCGGAACCCGCTCTGGGTGTCGGTGAGGCCGGACGCCGCGTAGCGGAACCGCAGCCCGGCGTTGGTCAGGGCGTTGACGACAGAGAGCCCGACGCGGCGGTAGCGCGGCACGTCCGAGCCGGCGCCCTCGAGGAACCGGCTCCCGACGACGAGATCGGCGCCCGTCTCGCGCTGGGCGGCGACCAGGCGGGGGACGTCGTCGGGGTCGTGCTGGCCGTCGCCGTCGAGGACGACGAGGTGGGCGGCGTCCAGGCGGGCGGCGTGCTCGAACAGCGTGCCGAGCGTCGCGCCGTACCCCCGGTTCCCGTCGTGCCGGACGACGGTGGCGCCCGCCCGTCGCGCCAGCCGCGCGGTCGCGTCGTCGCTGCCGTCGTCGACCACGACGACCTCGTCGACGTGGGGCGCGGCGCCGCGCACGACGCGGGCGATCGAGCCGGCCTCGTTGTACGCCGGGATCCCCGCCAGGACGAGCGGCTCCGTCCCGGACGTCGAGGGGTCGGCGGGCGAGTCGGCGGCGGACCGGACCGCCCCGACGGTCGCGGCCACGCCGCGATCCGACCGGTCGGCGCCGGCGGTCCGGGCGGAGCGGTCGGCGGGCGGGTGGATCGGGTGGTTGCTCACTGGAGTCTCCCGTGCCAGGTATGACGCTGGATACCCGAGTGCAGGCCGTACTCGCTCATTGTTACCACACGCGTAACCCGGCCGTCGTCGGACCGATGGCGTCGGTTCCGCGTCCGGCGGCCCGGCCGGTCGAACCAGGCGGCCCGGCCGCTCGAACCACCCCGTCGACCCGCACGGCAACGACATCGATCGGCGGCCCGCAACCGGCGTCGCGGCGGTGAATCACTCCATAACAAAGCCCGGGACTGCCGTCCACCGTGACGACACGGTCCGACCGCACCGGACCGACACCGACACACCATGACCCAGACACCACCCGACCCTCGGCGGCGCGGCGGCCGCGGTAGGTACACCGTACGACGCCCCGGCGCGCTCCCGGACCGACCCGGCGACGCCGCCCGCCCGGGCCGGGAGCGCGCGGTATGAGCACCGGCGTCGCTATCGTCCTCGGGACGCGGCCCGAGATCGTCAAGCTCGCCCCGGTGATCAACGCCTGTCGGGAGCGCGACGTTCCCCACGTGGTCGTCCACACCGGCCAGCACTACTCGGAGTCGCTGGACGCGGTGTTCTTCGAGCAGCTCGAGCTCCCGGAGCCCGACGTCCACCTCGGGATCGGCTCCGGCTCCCACGGCGAGCAGACCGGCCGGATGCTGGTCGAGCTCGAGGCCGTCCTCCGGGAGGCCGAGCCCGAGACGGTGCTCGTCCAGGGCGACACGAACACCGTGCTCGCGGGCGCCATCGCCGCGAGCAAGCTCGAACCCGAACTCGGCCACGTCGAGGCGGGGCTCCGGAGCTTCGACCGAGCGATGCCGGAGGAGCTGAACCGGATCGTCGCCGACCACGTCGCCGACCGGCTGTACGCCCCGACCGGGACGAGCCGGGACCGACTCGAGGCGGAGGGCATCCCCGACGCCCGGATCGCCGTCACCGGCAACACCGTGGTCGACGCCCTCGAGCGGAACCGCGACCTCGCGCGGCGGAAGAGCACGGTCCTCGCGGACCTGGACCTCGCGGACGCCCCGTTCTTCCTCATGACGGCCCACCGAGCCGAGAACGTCGACGACGCCTCGCGGTTCCGGGACCTCCTCGAGGGCGTCCGGCTGGCGGCCGACGACGCCGACCGGCCGGTCGTCTACCCCGTCCACCCGCGGGCGGCCGACCGCCTGTCGACGTTCGGCGTCGACGTCCCCGACCGGATCCGGACCGTCGAGCCGGCGGCATACCTCGACTTCCTCCGGCTGGAGTCCGCCGCCGAGGTGATCCTCACCGACTCCGGCGGCGTCCAGGAGGAGGCCTGCGTGCTCGGCGTGCCCTGCGTGACGCTGCGGGACAGCACCGAACGGCCGGAGACCATCGCGGCCGGCGCCAACCGGCTCGCCGGCACCGACCCGCCGGCGATCCGCCGGGCCGTCGCCGAAGCCCGCGAGACGGACGGCGACTGGGCGAACCCGTTCGGTGACGGCTCGGCCGGCGAACGTATCGTCGAGGACCTGCTGCCGCCCCGGGAGGCGGTCTCGCCGTGAGCGAGGTTTGCGTCCACGGCCTCGGCTATATCGGGCTGCCGACGGCGGCGGTGCTGGCGACCCACGACCACCGCGTGTACGGCTACGACGTGAACCCCGAGATCCGGTCGATGCTCCGGGCCGGCGAGGTCCACCTGGCGGAGCCCGGCCTGGGCGCGACGGTCCGGTCGGCCGTCGACGCCGGCCGCCTGGCGGTCGTCGACGACGTCCGGCCCGCCGACTACCACGTCATCTGCGTGCCGACGCCGTTCGACGAGGCCACCAGGACCGCCGACCTGGAGTACGTCGAGGCGGCCGGAGCCGCCATCGCCGACCACCTCCGATCCGGCGACACCGTCGTCCTCGAGTCGACGGTGCCGCCTGGGACGACGGAGTCGGTCCTGGTCCCCCTCCTCGAGGCCTGCGGGCTCGCGGTCGACGAGGAGGTCCGGGTGGCCCACTGTCCGGAGACGGTGCTGCCCGGCGACGTCCTCGCCGAACTCGGCGCGAACGACCGCATCGTCGGCGGCGTCGACGCCGCCGCGTGCGCGTCGGCCGCGCGGCTCTACGACTCGTTCGTCGACGCCGAGATCCGGACCGTTCCCGATCCGACGGTCGCGGAGTTCGTCAAGCTGATCCAGAACACGTACCGGGACGCCAACATCGCGATCGCCAACGAGTTCGCGCGGCTCGCCGCCGACTACGGGGTCGATACGCGAGACGCGATCGCGCTGGCGAACCGACACCCGCGGGTCGACATCCTCCAGCCCGGCCCGGGCGTCGGCGGGCACTGCCTGCCCGTCGACCCGTGGTTCCTGGGCCACGGCTCGGACGAACTCGACCTCGTCGCGGCCGCGCGCCGGGTCAACGACGGGATGACCGGGTTCGTCGTGGAACTGCTCTCCGAGGCGCTCGGCGATCTCGCCGACCGGAAGATCGCGATCCTCGGCGCCGCCTACAAGGGCGACGTCGCCGACACCCGCGCGAGCCCAGGTCTGAAGCTGGCGCGGGAGCTCCGGCACGCCGACCGGACCCTGGCGCCGATGACGGCCGACGGCGGTGCCGTCGAGCCGCCCGACGTCGCCGTCCACGACCCCCACGTGACCGATCCGACCCTCGACCTGACGGATCTGGAGACCGCGACCGACGGCGCCGACGCCCTCGTCGTCGCGACCGACCACGCGGAGTACGCCGCCCTCGACCCGGGTGCCGTGGGCGAGCGCATGCGCGGCACGACCGCGGTCGACACGAAGGGCGTCCTCGAGCGAGCGGTCTGGCGGCGGGCCGGATTCACGCTCCGCCGGATATAGCGCCGCCGGCGCACCGATTAACGGCCAGTTATTCCCGACAGTTGTTGGCTCGAGGCCCGAATCGGAGCCGGAACGACGTGTGCGTTCTGGAAACGGACGTTTCGCCCACGTCGAGGGGGTAGGCACCGCTGAACGCGGGTAATATACAACTAACAAGGTTTGTCTGACGCATCTGCAGTAGCCGCATGACGTCCACCGACAGTTCGTCGACAGTGGCAACAAATCCGGGCGACGACGCTGGTACGGCGCCCGACGGGACCGATGGCTCGTCGGCGGGCGGAACCGTGGCCAGCCACGAAGGGGAAGCGTCTTCGACTCGGACGGAGGAGAAGGACGGGCGTAAGACGTCCTCGATCGACCCCGCGGACCTCGAGAACCTCCCCGGCACGGGACGGGGGAGCGAGGAGGCTCTGGACATCGGCGAGGTGTTCGAGCTCCTGAAGAACGAGCGGCGGCGCCGTGTGATCCGGTTCCTCCAGGCCCAGCCGGACGGCACCGCGACGCTCGACGTCCTCGCCGAACACATCGCCGCCCTGGAGAACGACGTCGAGGTCGCCCAGCTGTCCTCGAGTCAGCGCAAGCGAGTCTACATCGGGCTCTACCAGTGCCACCTGCCGAAGCTGGACGACTACGGCGTCGCCGAGTTCCGGAAGAACCGGGGCATCATCCACCTCCGGGACGTCTCCGTGCTGGAACGGTACCTCCCGGCTCCGAACCCGGACGGGTCCGAGGACCTCCCGCCCGGCAGCGAGGCGGACGACGGCGGGACGACGGACGCCGACGCGAGCGCGTCCTCCGGGGACGCCCCCGACCCGCCGGCGTCGTCGACGACCGCGTCCCTGCGCGGCAACAGACAACTGGCCGGCGCCGCGGCGGTCGCCGGCGTCGTCCTCGTCGGGATGACGGGCCTAGGCCCGCTGGCTGCGGTCCCGACGGTCGTCTGGACGGTCGGCTGCCTCGTCGCGCTGCTCTGGGCGGCCGCGGTCTGACATCGTCCCGGTAGCCGCTGTCTGACACCTGGGTGTCGACGCCCGCCCAACGTTCTGGCGGCGTTCACGGACCCTTAACAAAATACCGTCCATCCGGCTGTAGGTACGTGTTCGAACTCACCGGCTTCCAGCGCGACCTCCTGTGCGTCGCCGCCGGTCTCGAGCGGCCGTCGGGCCAGGAGATCAAAGCGGAGCTACAGGGGGAGATCGACCGGATCACCCACGGCCGGCTCTACCCGAACCTGGACACGCTGGTCGAGAACGGCTACCTCTCGCAGGGCCAGCTCGACCGTCGGACGAACTTCTACGAGGTGACGCCCCGCGGGGTCGAGGCGATCCGGAAACGGCGCCGGTGGGAGAACCGGTACCTCGGCGAGGAGCTCCGGGACGTCTGAACGTCGGGCTCCGGTCCGACTATGGGTCGTCGGGTGGCCGACGAGTTCCGTCGGGGCGGCCTCCGGCGACCGAGGGTCCCGGTCAGGGCTCGCCGACCCGGTTCGCGAGAAGCAGCGCGGCGGTGGCCGCGAGGAGCGCGACCAGGGCGACGGCCGGGCCGGTACCCCCGTCGCCGGTGGTGCCGACCCAGCCGGACGGCGTGGGCTCGGACGGCGGCGCGACGGTCAACTCGCCGGCGGGTACCCCGGCGACCGCAACCGGGCCCCGCCGCGATTCAGGGAACACGACGCGGAGGTCGTGGACGGCCGTCGCGTTCGCCCGGAGCGTCACCGCGTGCGTCGCGACCGTGGTGCCGTCGTGGCTCACCACGAACTCGGCGGGCCGTCGGTCGCCCGGGTTCCGCACGGTCACCCGGACGGCCGTCGGCTCCCCGACGCGGACCCAGTCGGCCGGGACCGACGCGTCGACGACCTCCGTGGGGGGCGACGGCGTCGGACCGTCGACCGTCACCGTCGGCGACGGCGTCGTCCACGCCGTCGCGGCATTCGACGGGGTCGACCGGTCGGGCGCCGCCGGCCCGGTGGGTGACGCCGTGGGCGTCGGCGTCGCTGTCGGCGTCG
>CAZATR010000008.1:0-9604 GCA_964488035.1 uncultured Natronomonas sp. | reverse complement strand
GTCGGCGTCGCTGTCGGCGTCGGCGTCGCTGTCGGCGTCGGCGTCGCTGTCGGCGTCGGCGTCGCCGTGGGTTCCAACGGCGGGATGAGCCCGGGTCGGGTGGGCGTCGACGTTGGCGGGGCGGAGGTCGGCGTCGGGGTACGTGTCGGCCGAGCGGTCGATGTCGGTGTCGGTGACTGTGTGGCCGTCGCCGTTGACGTCGGCGACTGCGTAGCCGTTGGCGTCGGCGTCGCTGTCGGTGGAGGGGTCTGCGTCGGTGTCGGCGGTGGTGGTGGCGGTGTTTGCGTTGGCGACGGCTCCGGTGGGGGCCCCGGCGTCGTGTCCTGTGCGGCGCTCACGTCGGTCCGGGTCTGATCGGCCGAGACGCTTGTCGTCGAGACGCCGAGGGAGGTCGGCAGGTGACCGTCGAGGGCATCGGTACCGGCGACCGCGGTACCGACGGCGACGGCCAGGAGGACGAGCCCCGCGAGTGCGACCGATCGTCGCATGGCGGGCCGTATGGTGGTGGTTCGGTTCGTTATGTGGCCCGAACCACGAGTACGGGCTCCGTACCGGGGGTGCCATCGGCCGTTCCGGACCGTCTACCGGCCGGCGGCTACTCTCCCGGGCTAGTCGCCGCTCGGTCGGGACCCGCCCGACGGCCGCCGGTCGGCGACGCATACGGACCGCGTAACGAAACGGCCCGGGTGGTTACGGCTCGACGTCATGGATCCTCGACGCGACTCGATCGGTCGGCGCCCGGCGCCCACCGGATCGATCCGAACGCCGGAGTCGTTGCGACCCCACCGACCGACCGCGGACGTGCCTGGCTATGCGGCAGCCTGAGCCGAACCGGCGCCCCGGGTCGGACGACCGCCCCGATGGCGCCGACGGGACGAACTCGCCCGACCGTGACCCGGCGCGCCGGTCGCAGGGGCCGGACGCGCCGAATCGTCGATCCGGGCACGAGGGGATCCCACCGGATGGCGAGCGGTCGGCCGGTCGTCGCCGGGACCGTATCGCCGAGCTGGAGCGGCGGATCGAACGGCTGGAGACCGTCGTCAGGGCGGTCGAGCACGACGTCAGAGGGGCGCTCGTCGTCGGTAATAGCCACCTCGAGGCCGCCCGAAGCGAGCCCGCAGCCGACCGCTTCGACGGGATCGAGCACGCCCACGACCGGATCGAAACGCTGCTTGCGGACCTGCGGACGGCGGCGTCGGGCGGGACCCCCGACCGCGACCGCGGCCCGGTTGCCGTCGGAACCCTGGCCCGGGAGGCGTGGGCGGGCATCGACGCCCCCGCGGCCGCGCTGACGGTCGAGGACGACCCGACGGTCGTCGCGGACGACGCCCGGCTGCTCAGGCTCCTCGAGAACCTGCTCCGCAACGCGGTCGAACACGGCAGCAGGACTCGGGGCTCGACGGCCGGCGTCGCCGACGGAACCGACTCGGTCGACCGCGAGGCAGCCATCCGGGTCCCGTCGCCGGCGCCCGGCGACGCGGTACCCGCGGTGACCGCGATGGAGGGCGGGACGGCGCCCGATCCCACGGTGTCCGTCGGCGCACTCGACGGGTCCGGCTTCTACGTCGCCGACGACGGCCCCGGCATCCCACCGGCGGAGCGCGGCCGGGTGTTCGAGCCGGGCTACTCGACCGACGCCAACGGCACCGGGCTCGGGCTCGCCATCGTGCGAGACGTCGTCGAGGAGCACGGCTGGACGATCCGGCTCACGGAGGGCGAGGCGGGCGGTGCGCGGATCGAGGTCTCGGACGGGGAGACGCACGGATAGGTACGGCTCGGTGGCGTCCCGGCTCGTCACCGTCGCGGTGGACCGGCACCTCGCAATCCGGGCACTCCGCGAACACCCGGACGCCGTCGCCGGTGCGATACCGGAGCAGCCCACGCTGCCGCGGGATGGTCGTCGAACACGTCGGCCACCGCCCGGGTCGGCTCGTCTCGCTCATGAACGGTCCGTGTCGTTCAGCCCGCGTCGACCTCAGGGACCGGAATGGCGTCCCGCAGGCCGTCGTTCCGGGTCGCAGCGGTGACGTCCTCGGCGACCGCGGCGTCGTCCTCGTCGGCGACCCGCCTGCCGGTCGTCGGGGCGGTCCGTCGCTCGACGAGGACGTCCGTGCCGGTCGTATCCATGAAGAGCGCCTGCAGCCGGCGCTGGCGCTCCGCGGGCGGCTCATCCGACGGCCGGTCACCCTCCGATCCCGCCACGGCTCACCGCCTCCCGCGGGACCGGCCGGCGTTCCTCGCCTCCGAATACTGTTCGCTGGACATCCCACCCGGGCGCTAACGTTCCTTGCCATTAGTTAACACAGTTCTACGCGAGCCGTATGCACCGCCTAACGGTGCCGACCGTGTCCGATGGGGGCTGGCCGGCGGACTCCTGGCGGCGGCCACGAGCGGCCCGCCGGGCTTCATCGTCTATCTGGCGACGACGCTCGTCGCGGTCGCCGTCCTGTTCTACAACGTGAACGCCCTCGTCGATCGGAAGCTGTCCACGCTCGAGAACGGTCGATGATCCCCGCCGTCCTCAGGCCTCGATGATCTCGTCCTCGTCGTACTCCGGCACGACGACGGAGCCGTCGAGCGCGGTGACTGCGCGGCCCCCGACCTCGACGGGGTCCGAGCGGGCCCGCACCCGGACGCGGCCCGGCCGGTCGACGAAGTGGCCCTGCTCGAAGGTCATCTCCTCGGGCAGTTCACCGTCGAACGCTTCGATCTCCCGGAGGTACGCCCCGACCGCGCCCGACGCGGTCCCGGTCACGGGGTCCTCGTCGACGCCCGCACCGGGGGCGAACATCCGGCCATGCAGCGTCGAGTCGGCGTCCAGGGCGTCGAAGCTGAACGCGTACACCCCGGTGACGTCCAGTTCGTCGGTCAACGACTCTACGGCGGCCATGTCGGGCGAGAGCCCCGAGATGGCCTCCAGGAAGTTCACCGGGACGACGAGGAACCCGAGGCCGGTCGAGGCCGTCGCGAGCGGCAGGTCCGCGCCGACGTCCCGCAGTGTCGCCACGTCCGCGCCGAGGGCGTCGGCGACCCGCGACTCGTCGACGTCGACCTCCTCGACCGTGGCGGCGTCCTGGGTCATCCACACCGTCCCGTCGTCGACGGTGACCTCGACGACGCCGACGTTCGTCTCCAGCGTATGCGTGCCGTCGTCGATGGCGCCGGACTCGGCGAGCCAGGCGTGGCTCGCGACCGTGGCGTGCCCGCAGAGGTCGACCTCCCGGGCGGGCGTGAAGTAGCGGATCCGCCGGTCCGCGTCGTCGCTGTCGGCGAGGAACGCGGTCTCGGAGGCGTTCAGCTCGCGGGCGATCGCCCGCATCTGGTCGTCGGTCAGGTCGGTCGCATCGGGCACGACGCCGGCGGCGTTGCCGGAGAGCGGTTCGCTCGTGAACGCGTCGACGAGCAGCGCGCGTCGGGTATCGACGTCCGGGGTCATGTTCCCCGCAACGGCGAGGGGGGCAATAGGCGTGGCGCACCGCCGTGGTGGCGGGGCCCCGAGCGTTCCGGCGCGCCCGGTGGCTGAATCGCCGCCCTTCCTGGCCCCCGTCGGACCGATCCAGCCCGACCGTAACGTCCCGCCGTGTCCCGGCCGCCCGTCACCGTCAGTCGTCCACCGACGTATCCCCGGCCGTGTAGCGGCGGTAGAGGTAGACGACGACGGCCGGCCACAGGACGGCCATGGCGCCGTACACCGCGTCCCCGCCCGGATTCGCGGACCCGTAGTAGTACGTGGCGGCCAGGTAGGTCACGACCCCGCCGGCCACGGGCGCGCCGAGGTACGTGCTCCACCGCGGGGTCCACGCCGCGTCCGCCCGGCGGACGGCGGCGACGTCGATCGCTAGCACCACGGTCGCCGCCAGCGCGGTGACGAACCCGAAGAGGATCGCGCCGACGAGGGCACCGTCCGGGAGCGCCGCCCCCGGGCCCACACCGACCGCGGTCCCGAGGAGCGCGGCGAACATCAGCGGGGCGGCGACGACGTAGGGCCCGAGCAGCGTCCACCGCGGGACCCCGACGGGGACGCGCGAGCGGTCCAACTCGAGGAAGTCCGGCGCGAGCGGGTACGCCCAGGCACTGCCGAACACCGCCTTCCCGGTCGCGACGACCGAGAAGACCAGGTCGAGGAACCCGAGCAGGACGAGGCCGAGGACGGCGGCGAACACGACGAGGAGCGCGACGGCGACGACCGGGTCGGGGAGGACGGTGTCGGCCAGGAACGCGACGCCGAAGGCGCCAAGCGCGACGAGGAACGCGGAGGCGTACAGCAGCTGCCAGTTCGCCGCGTTGCGGGCGTTCGCACGGGTGAACTCGTGGTCCGAGACGGCGTAGACCACGAGCGGCCCGAGGAACGACGTGAGCACGCCCAGGAGGTGGACGAAGATCCCGGCGAGGGTCCGCTCCGCGAGGAGGTCCGGGCCGGGATGGGCGGTCGGTTCGCCGACGGCGGCGTCGTCGGGATCGTCGCTGCTGGGTCGAGTCCGGGTGTCGTGGTCGGTGGACATCGGTGGATGGTTCGCTGGGGTTAGTTTGAGTTCCGCTCTCCAGGAGTCGGGACGAGGCGGCCGAGCCCCTCGGTCCGGAGCCGGCGGGCGACGCGTTCGGCGACGAGCAGCCCGACCGAGACGGCGAAGAGGTTCCCGGCGGCCGAAAGGAACCTGTTCTCGCTGCCGACCGCCGGGTCGACGGCCGCCACGGCCGCCCCGGCGCCGATGGCGAACAGGACGAGGCTCAACTGGAAGCCCGCGAGCACGAGCGTCCTGATCCCGGCCGGGTTGCGGAGCCGCAGGAAATCGCTTGCCGACAGCGTCTCCAGCGGCGTCTCGCGGGCGAGTGCCGCCTTGGCCTCCGGGGCCAGCGGCCAGTCCGACTCGGGGTGGTCGACGTAGTACAGCGTGATCGACTCCGGGTACGTCTCCGCGGCGACGACGTCGATCTCGCGGAGTTCGAGGAGGCGCTTCCTGACGGTCTCCTTGCTCACGTCCGGCGACACGCGGGCCCGGACCTGTTCGGCCGAGAAGAACGGCCGGTCGGCCGCGAGCATCGTCTCGACGACGTGCCGCTGGGTGAGCTTCAGGGAGACGTTCGGATCGGTCCGGTCCTCGATCCAGTCGGGGAGGGCTGTCATCGGTCCTGGATCGGGGTTCGAACACGCCGATGATAAACCCATACGTCGATTTGGCGGGCGCCAACCGCCAACCCACGGGGCCACCTCCCCGAGACATGGATGGGATCCACCCCGAGCCACGGATGGCATCGAACAGCGCCGCGGATGGGGCCCAGCCGGGACATGGATGGAGGCCTCCCCAGGAACGGATGGGGACCCCGAAGCAGAGATCGTATCCCGGGAATCCGGTCGGTGCGTCGGTACACCTATTCCCCTGGCCCGGGTGGGAGCCCCTATGTTGGTCCCGGGGCTCCTGGGCGTCTCGGACGCGACGCTCGGCGTCGTGTTGGCCGTCGCGTGGCTCCTGATACTGGCGGCCACGGCCTACCGGTACCGGCGGGGCACGCTGGCCGGGCCGAAGGCCGCGCTGATGACGGCGTCGGTCGGGGTCTGGCTCGGCTTCAGCTTCCTCCAGATCGCGACCGCGGTCGACGGCCCGGCCGAACTGCTCGTGGTCGGCGTGGCTGCCGGCTGTTTCGTCGCCGGGATCGCGGCGGGCTACCGGTGGTTGACGACGCGCGACGGGGCCGGTCGGTGACCGCGTCGTCCTGTCGCGGGTCACCGCCAGCCGAATCCCGGCGTGCCGGCGGTCAGGCACCGTCGGCGGAGCGCCACGCGTAGCCCGCCAGCGTGATCGAGGTCAGGAGGACCGTCGTCAGCCAGACGGCTCTCGTCTCCGAGGGCCCGAGGTGGACGACGAACAGGGCGCCGAGCAGGTAGCCGAACGGCGCGACGGCGATCGGGATCGCGGCCGCCGCGGCCGGACGGATCCCCCGACCGCGACGCGGGCCTGGGTCGGTCATACGCCCGGTTCTCGAGCGACCACCAACAGTCTGGCCCCGGAGCAGACGTGGTGACCTCCAACGGTCCGGCCCCGGTGTCGATGTGGACTAGCCGGCCAGCGTCGACCGTCCGGGTGGGCTCCCGGAGCCGTGGGCGGGAGCGGGAACGCCGTCGCCGGTATCGGGTCGCCACCGGACGGCCTCTACCGGGTGGCGCCACAGCGGGCCGGGACTCGGGTCCCGATCTGCGCCATAATATTATGTGGCTCGCCGGGGACTGTGTCCGCATGTCGACCTCCACCTCCCGGGGGTCCCCGGTCGAGGACCCCGCTCCGGTCGCCCTCGAGTTCGGCGTCGTCGCCGCGATGCTCGTCGGGCTGTTCATGTGGCAGCGTGTCGTCCGCGAGTCGATGTCGGCGGTCGTCGGCGACGCGGTGCCCGGCGGCCTCGTCGTGCACGGGCTGGTCCACGGCGGGCTCCTCGTCGCCGGCTTGGTCGGGTTCGCGGCGGTCTACGTCCGGGCACGCGACGTCGACGTGGGGCGGTCGCTGCCGGCCCGGTCGACGCTCCCGCTCGTCGTCGGTGCCGTGCTGGTCCCGGCCGCACTCGTGGGGCTGACGAAGCTCGTCGGCACGCTCACCGGCGTCCAGTACAACGCACTGACGTTGACGTCGGTCGCAGCCGACGCCCCGCTCCGCCCCATTCTCGTCGTGACCGGGGTCGGCCTGGCCGTCTCCGTCCCCGTCCTCGTCGTGGTCTGCCAGGTGCTCGTGCAGGGGAGCTTCGGGCGCGTGGTCGGCCGGGACGCCGCCGTGGGGCTGACGACGCTCGTCGCCGGCGTCGCGCTCGTCGACGCCACCGGCGGTCTGAACGCGATCCCGGACCGGGGGCGGCTGTTCGCGACGGTGCTGCTCGCGGCCGGCCTCGGCGTCGCGGTCGTCGGCCACGAGCGGTTCGACGGGGATGGGCTCCGGTATCTCGCCTACGTGCCGGCAGGCGTCGTCGCGGCGCTCGTCGTGTTCTCCGTGGTCGCCGAGATCGGATCCCTGGCGGGGGCGCTGTTCGTCACCACGCAACTCGCCGTCTTCGCCGTCGCCGCGTACACCTACGACCGGACGGACTCGCTCCTCGTCCCAGCGCTCGCGTACCTGAGCCTCATCCTCGCAAACCGGCTCGTCGTGGTCGGGCTGGAAGCCGGGATGCGGAGCTGGTAACGGGTCGGGTCCGGGAGCCGGTCACGACGACCCTGGGGTCCGCAACGATCCTCGGCCGACGGACAGATTAACGGCGGGCGCCCGCCATTGCCCCGCCATGAGCGAGCTCCCGGACGAGTTCAAGTGCACCGTCACGAACTGGGAGTACATCTACGGGCTGTGTCGCGAGGTCGCCGACGAGGTCAAGGCCGCCGAGTTCGAGCCCGACGTCGTGGTCGCCCTGGCCCGCGGCGGCTGGTTCGCCGGCCGGTGTCTCTGTGACTTCCTCGGGCTCGACGACCTGACGAGCCTCAAGATGGAGCACTACGTCGGCACCGGCGTGAAGGCCGACGAGCCCCAGGTCCGCTACCCGATGCCGGAGGGCAGCGTCGCGGGCAAGGACGTGCTGGTCATCGACGACATCGCCGACACCGGCGGCTCCATCCGCCGCGCCCACGAGTACGTCACCGACCGCGACCCGGCGTCGGTCCGGACGGCGACGCTGCAGCTGTTACAGACCAGCGAGTTCGAGCCCGAGTTCGTCGGCGAGCGCCTCGAGGAATGGACGTGGGTCGTCTACCCCTGGAACTTCATCGAGGACATGATCGACCTCGTCGAGGGCGTGATGGGGAAGGCCGACCAGGACACGTTCACCCGGGAGGACGTCCGGCACTACCTCTCCGAGTACCACCGCATCGACCGCATCGAGATGGAGATCGCCCAGCCGAACCGCCTCGACGAGGTGCTCGCCGAGATGGAGCGCCGCGGGGTCGTGGCGTCCGCCGGCGATGACGGGTGGGCGCTCGCCTGACGGTGTCGGACGCCCGCCCGATCCCGACGGGGCTCCGGGACCGCGTGCCGATCGTCCGGACGCTCTGGCTGGCGAGCCGGCCCGCCCAGGTGGCGCTGGTCGTCGCCGTCTACGCCCTCGGCGTCGCCGTCGCGCTGGCAGCCGGCGCCGCACTCGCCGAGCGACGGATTCTCGTCGGCCTCGCGGCGCTCGTCCCGACGGCGGCCGGCATCCACTACGCCAACGAGTACGCCGACCACGAGACCGACGCCCGGACCGACCGGACGCCCTTCTCCGGCGGCAGCGGGGCGCTGCAGGCGACCGGCGTTCCCCGAACCGTGGTCCTGCAGGCGGCGGTGGTCGTACTCGTCGTCGGCAGCGGCACGGCGGCCGCCCTCGTCGCCGGCATCCTCCCGCGACGGGCCGTCCGGCTCCTCGTCGCCAGCGCCGTCGTCGGCGTCCAGTACTCGCTGCCGCCGCTCGCGTTCGCCCGCCGCGGCCTCGGCGAACCCGTCAACGCGGCCCTCGGCGGCCTCGCGCTTCCCTGCTACGGCGCCGCCGTCGTCGCCGGCCACGACCGGACGGTCGGCCTCGCGGCCCTCCCGTTCGCGTGGTTCGTGCTCGCCAACATGTTCGAGACGCAGTGGCCGGACCGCCACGCCGATGCCGACGTCGGCAAGGACACCCTCGCCGTCCGCTGGCGGCCCCGCCGCCTCCGGGTCGCCTACGCCCTCGCCGTCCTCGCCGGGTTCGGCACGCTCTTCGCACTCACGACGGGCGTCGTCGACGCGACGCCGGACGTGTTCCCGTGGCCGGTCACGCTCGTGACGCTGCCCGCCATGCCGCTGTTCGCGTGGGGCGCCGTCCGGTTCACGCGCCGTGAGGTGCCCTACCCCGCCGTCGTCGGGATGGTGACGGTCGCCGTCCTCCAGCTGCTCGCGTGGGCCGCGCTCGCGTTCGGCTGACGAGGGATTCACGGCCGACGCCGGCACCCACACAGAAGTACCCCCCGGCCGAAGCAACCCCATGCTCGGCATCATCGGCGGGAGCGGCATCTACGAGGCGCTCGGGTTCGAGAACAGCTACGAGGACCGCGCCCAGACCCCGTTCGGGTCGCCAAGCGCGCCGCTGGAGGTCGGCGAGGTCGCCGGCCGCGAGGTCGCCTTCCTCCCGCGGCACGGCCGCAATCACACCTACGACCCCTCGAACGTCCCGTATCGGGCCAACGTCTACGCGCTCAAGCAGGCCGGCGTCGACCGGGTCGTCGCGACGAACGCCGTCGGGAGCCTCCGGGAGTCGCTCGCCCCCCGGACGCTCGTCGTGCCCGACCAGCTGTTCGACCGGACCCGCGACCGCGCCCGGTCGTTCTTCGGCGACGGCATCGTCGTCCACGTCTCCATGGCGGAGCCGTACTGCGGCCGCCTCGCCGACCACCTCGCCGACGCCGGCGACGCCACCGACGCCGACGTCGTCCAGGGCGGCACCCACGTCTGCATCGAGGGCCCGCAGTTCTCGACGCGGGCCGAGAGCGCGTTCTACCGCGACCGCGGCTACGACACCATCGGGATGACGACCGTCCCGGAGGCCCAGCTCGCCCGCGAGGCCGAGCTGTGCTACGTCCCGCTGGCCGGCGTCACCGACTACGACGTCTGGCACGACGAGGAGGAAGTGTCCC